>JACUUF010000179.1 GCA_014859465.1 Methyloprofundus sp. | reverse complement strand
CTTTCGTTAAGCAAAATGCGGGATCATTCAAAATAGGAGCCATATTACAGGATTTTTTATGTCGCAAGTACTCATTACCGGAGCCGACGGCTTTATCGGTTCACACTTAACTGAACTACTCGTCCGTGAAGACTATCACGTCAAAGCATTATCACAGTATAACTCTTTCAACAACTGGGGTTGGCTGGAAGATGTAGACTGCCTAAGTAAAATAGAAATTTTGTCGGGAGATGTGCGTGATCCGCATTACTGTAAACACATCACCAAAGATATCGATATTGTTTTTCACTTAGCAGCACTCATTGCCATCCCTTACTCTTACATTGCCCCGGATAGTTATGTAGATACTAATATCAAAGGCACGCTCAACATCTGCCAAGCCGCCTTAGAGAATGGAGTTAAACGGGTTATCCATACCTCAACTAGCGAAGTTTACGGTACGGCACAATATGTACCTATTGATGAATCCCATCCATTACAGCCACAGTCGCCCTATAGCGCCTCTAAAATTGGAGCGGATATGATGGCGATGAGTTTTTACAACGCATTTGACCTGCCTATCACTATCGCCAGACCGTTCAACACCTATGGGCCACGGCAATCGGCCAGGGCAATCATTCCGACAATTATCAGCCAGATTGCAATCGGGCAGAAAGAAATAAAATTAGGTGACTTGTCGCCCACTCGTGACTTCAATTATGTTGAGGATACTTGTAGAGGATTCCTGGAACTTGCGCGTTGCGAAGAGGCTATTGGCAAGACGGTCAATATTGCCTCCAACTATGAAATTTCCATGGCGGATACCCTAAACATTATCCGTGAATTGATGGATAGCAATGTGGAATTTATTATCGATAAACAGCGCATACGTCCTGCCAAATCGGAAGTATTTCGGCTTTGGGGGGAGAACGGACTTATACGCGAGTTGACGGGGTTTGATCCTCACTACGATATTCGTACAGGTTTACAAAAAACCATTGACTGGTACATCCGCCCTAGTAATTTAGAGAAGTACAAAGCCACGATCTATAACGTTTGAGTATGACAACGCATCAAAAGCTGATTGAATTTGTACGGGATTACTACCAAAGCACAGCATTTATACCGCTTCATGCGCCAGTATTCAATGGGCAGGAACGGGATTATGTGTTGGAAAGCATTGATTCAACCTTTGTTTCCAGCGTTGGTGCTTTTGTAGACCGTTTTGAACAGGAAGTAGCTAGCTATACAGGCAGTCCCAAAACCGTTGCAACCGTCAATGGCACTGCGGCATTACACATCGCTCTAAAATTAGCAGGCGTTGAAAGCGGCGATTTAGTCATTACCCAGCCGCTCACCTTCGTTGCTACTTGCAATGCCCTTGCTTATTGTGGGGCTGACCCCATCTTTGTTGACGTGAATAGACATACGCTAGGTTTATCTCCACAGGCAATGCAGGTATGGTTGGAAAAATACGCTTTCATTGACGATCAATGCATCTGTCGCCATCGTGACAGCCACCGCGCTATTCGGGTTTGTTTGCCAATGCACACCTTTGGTCATCCTGCTGACCTTGACGGAATCATGCAGGTCTGTGAAAAATGGAGTCTCACAGTGGTCGAAGATGCGGCAGAATCATTGGGAAGCCTATACAAGGGTAAACATACCGGCACATTTGGTCTATTAGGAGCACTTAGTTTTAACGGCAACAAAATCATTACCACAGGTGGTGGCGGAATGATTTTAACCCATGAAGCCTTGGCAAAACGGGCAAAACACATCACCACGACGGCAAAGCAGCCACATCCTTACGAGTTTGTGCATGATGAGCTGGGCTATAACTACCGTTTGCCCAACCTGAATGCAGCACTCGGCTGCGCCCAACTGGAGCAATTGGAAGCTTTTATTGCCGAGAAACGTGTTTTATCACAAGCTTATGCAGAATTATTGGCTAATTCCTCATTACAATATGTGGTCGAGCCAGAACATTGCCGTAGTAATTACTGGTTAAATGCGGTGATCTGTGAGAATCAACAACAGCGAGATGCATTGTTAAAAGCCACCAATGATGCTGGTATCATGACCCGCCCCATTTGGCAATTGATGAACCACTTACCCATGTACCGCCATGCGTTGAAAGGCGATATACCTAATGCTGAATGGTTGGCACAACGAGTAGTCAACTTACCCAGCAGCATAAAAAGCCAACAGCATTTATGAAAAAAATTTTGTTAATCGGAGCCGGAGGGCATTGCAAGTCTTGTATTGATGTGATTGAACAACAAGGTTTATATGAGATTGCAGGCATTATAGATAAACCAAACTCAGCATCTGAACAATTATTAGGCTATCCAGTCATTGGCACAGACGATGAACTCCCCTCCTTTAAAAAAGATTTTGACTATGCGTTGATTACAGTAGGCCATCTAAGAAATATTAACCCAAGAATAAAGCTTTACGAACTTTTGAGAAAACTCAGCTTTCAACTACCCGTCATTGCTTCGCCATTAAGCTATGTTTCAAAACATGCTAAGGTTGGAGCAGGTACAATCATCATGCACCATGCCATTGTCAATGCTGATGCCAAGATAGGTGATAACTGTATTATCAATACTAAAGCATTGGTAGAACACGATGCACACGTAGGCAACCATTGCCATATATCCACCAATGCCGTTGTGAATGGCGGAGTAAATGTTGGGGATCGTTGTTTTATAGGCAGTTCAGCCACAACAAAACAATACATCAACATCCCCACAGATTCTTTTATCAAAGCAGGAAGTTTGAGCCAATGAGTGTTTTTATTATTGCCGAAATTGGGGTCAACCATAACGGCTCATTAGACTTAGCCAAAAAATTGATTGATGTTGCCTGCCGCTGCGGTGCAGATGCAGTAAAATTCCAGACATTCAAAGCAAATGCGTTAGTCACTAAAACAGCACGACAAACAGACTATCAAACTGCGAATACACAAAAAGAAGAAAGCCAGTTTGAAATGTTGAAACGCCTTGAACTGAGCGAAGCAGATCATCAAGCATTGTTTGAATACTGCCGTCTGAAAAACATCGAGTTCATGTCTACACCTTTTGACTTGCACAGTGTTCAATTCTTGGCAAAACTTGGAGTCAAGCGATTCAAGATACCTTCCGGTGAAATTACCAATTACCCTTACCTAAGTATGATTGGATCTTTCAATAAAGAGATTATTCTGTCTACCGGCATGGCAAACTTGGGGGAAGTTGAATCGGCCATTCAGGTATTGCTGGAGACGGGTACGGACCAGCACAAGATCACCGTTCTGCATGCGACCACCGATTACCCAACCCAATTGACGGATGTTAATTTAAGAGCCATGCAGACGATGGCGCACGCCTTTAATCTCCCGGTCGGTTATTCGGATCACACCTTCGGCATTGAAGTTCCTACGGCAGCTGTTGCGCTGGGAGCTAGTATCATTGAAAAGCATTTCACCTTAGACCGCAATCTGCCAGGGCCTGACCATAAAGCGAGTTTAGAGCCTGACGAACTTAAAGCCATGGTCGTTGCTATCCGCAATATAGAGATTGCCTTGGGGGATGGAATCAAACGCCCTTCCCCGAATGAAGCTAAAAACAAACCGATTGTTCGTAAATCCATTGTTGCCAAACAACACATTCAAGCAGGCGAAGTGTTTACCCTTGACAATCTGACCACCAAACGCCCCGGCACAGGCATTTCCCCTATGCGCTGGCATGAAGTATTAGGCAAAACCGCAATCCGTGCTTTTGCCGCAGATGAGTTAATCGAACGATGAACCGTAAGATTTGTGTTATTACAGGCACTCGCGCTGAATATGGCTTACTGCGCTGGGTTATGCAAGGCATCAAGGATGACCCCGAACTAACCCTGCAAATCATTGCTACAGGCATGCACTTGTCACCGGAGTTTGGTCTTACTTATCAAGCGATAGAACAAGATGGTTTTCAGATTGACCGCAAAGTGGAGATGCTAACCAGCTCGGATACCCCTGCGGGGATTGCCAAGTCTATGGGCTTAGGGCTAATTGGCTTTGCAGATGTTTTAGCCCAATTACAACCGGATATTATTGTCGTCTTAGGCGATCGCTTTGAAATTTTTGCTGCGGTATCGGCAGCATTGGTTGCCCGTATTCCGGTTGCGCATCTGCATGGGGGTGAGACTACTGAGGGCGCGTTTGATGAAGCATTACGGCATTCCATCACTAAAATGTCGCATTTGCATTTCGTGGCTGCCGAGGAATACCGCCAACGAGTGATTCAGTTGGGCGAACATCCTGAGCGGGTTTTTTTGGTCGGCGGGTTGGGTATCGATAATATTCTACGTCTAGAATTGCTCAGTAGAACTGAACTTGAGCAAGCGCTGGATTTTAAACTAGGCCCTAAAAATCTACTGATTACCTTTCATCCAGTCACACTCGAAACGACAACCGCTGCCGACCAAATGCAGGCCTTATTACTTGCCTTGGAAGAATTGGAAGATACACAACTTATTTTCACCTTACCCAATGCCGACACCAATGGCCGCAGCCTAATCAAAATGATCGAACAATTTACGGTTAAACATAGCAATGCCCGCGCTTACACCTCTCTAGGGCAACTACGTTATTTGTCTTGTATTGCATATGTTAATGGTGTCGTTGGCAATTCCTCCAGTGGACTGATAGAAGTTCCCAGTTTTAATAAAGGAACAATCAATATTGGAGATCGTCAACGTGGCAGACTCCAAGCCGAGAGCATCATCAACTGCGAACCTACTCTCTCAAGTATCAGGGCAGCTTTAAAAAAGCTTTATTCCATTGAGTTTCAAGCCAAATTATCTTCTGTAAGCAACCCATACGGAAATGGCGGAGCTAGTGACAAAATTATCGATATCTTGAAACAATTTAAAGTCAACGAAATTATTAAGAAGAAATTTCACGATTTGCCAACAAACAAAAGTATTGCGCATTAACCAATGAATTCACCTGAACAACTTTGGCGACAAGCTATTCTCAAGACTGATGCCACCATTGGCGAAGCTATCCGCAACCTAGATCAAGTTGCCATTAAAATTGTTTTAGTGTGCAATAAGGCAGGTACTCTGGAAGGCACTGTATCCGATGGCGATATACGGCGTGGATTACTGAAAGGCTTGACGCTGGATAGTCCGGTTCTGAGTGTCACACATCACAATCCACTGGTTGTACCCCCTGATTTTAGCCGTGAAATGGTGATGCAGCTCATGGTAGCTAACAAGATCCATCAAATTCCCGTACTTGATGAAGATCGTCATGTCATTGGCTTACACCTTTGGGATGAAATGACCGCGCCACCGTTGCGCCCAAATCTCATGGTCATTATGGCGGGTGGTATGGGAACACGCCTGCGTCCTCATACTGAAAACTGCCCAAAGCCATTATTGCCAATAGCTGGTAAGCCCATGTTGGAACATATCATTGAACGCGCCAAACACGAAGGATTTAACCGCTTTATCCTAGCCATTCATTATCTAGGTCACATGATTGAAGATAGCTTAGGCAACGGAGAGCGGTTAGGGGTGCAGATCGATTATCTGCGCGAGGAATCGCCTTTAGGCACCGCTGGTGCATTAAGCTTGCTGAATCCGGTGCCTGACTTGCCGTTCGTCGTAACCAATGGGGATGTGATGACCGACATCCAGTATGGTGAATTACTTGACTTTCACGTCCGACACGCTGCGACTGCTACCATGGCTGTGCGGGTGCATGAATGGCAACATCCTTTTGGGGTGGTGCAAATGAAAGGCGTGGATATTGTTGGATTCGAAGAAAAACCTATTGCCCGTAGCCATATCAATGCGGGCGTTTATGCGCTCGATCCGATAGCGATGACTCTTTTAACAGTGGGCGCACACTGTGATATGCCGACTTTATTTGAGCGTTTGCAAGAGCAGGCGAAACGGACAGTTGCTTACCCAATGCATGAGCCTTGGCTAGATGTAGGTAGGCCGGATGACTTGGCTGCTGTGCGTCTTAATGCAACAAAGAAAAACTCATGAAAATACTTGCTCTAATTCCAGCGCGTGGCGGTTCTAAAAGGCTACCAAGAAAAAATATCCTTTCGCTTGGCGGAAAACCTTTGATTGTATGGTCGATTGATGTCGCCAAAGAAATTTCAGAAATCTGTGAAATCCTAGTCTCAACAGATGATCCTGAAATTGCTGAAATTGCGAAAGAAGCAGGAGCTTTAGTACCGTGGTTACGGCCAGCAGAATTGTCTACGGATTCGACACCTTCTGTAAATGTGGCATTGCATGCTTTAGATTGGTATAAAAAAGCTAAAGGAGAGGTTGATGGGATATTATTATTACAACCCACATCGCCTTTCCGCACTAAAGAATATATAAAAGAAGGTATTAGCTTATTTGCCAAAAATCCATCTCAAAGTGTTATCGGTGTTGTTCAAACGCATCACCACCCTATGTGGACATTTAAAATTGAGCATGGGGCGCTTGTTCCTTTCATTAAAGATGAGGGCATTAACGTTAGATCACAAGATCTTCCTCCTGCGTATTCTTTGGCTGGAAATTTTTATCTTGCCTCACCAAACTTACTTGAGAATAATAATGCTTTTATTACAGAAAAAAGTATCCCTCTATTATGTGGAAATCAATATGAAGCAATTGATATTGACACAGAGTGGGATTTTTTTATTGCACAAAACACATTAATTCAAATGCAATTGTAGCAATCCAAAAGTAAAAAATTAGGCATCACCCTTTTTCAAAGAGTGAGGCACGGGCTGTCAACTGGTTTCTACATGGGGTAACAATTTCAGCAAAAAACGGTTCTTCCGGATTTCCCATAGCACTCCCCAA
>JACUUF010000027.1 GCA_014859465.1 Methyloprofundus sp. | reverse complement strand
CTTTTTTGCTTCTGTTCAAGTGATTAACGGCTTCTTTCTAAGTCATTGGAATAAGCAATTGTGGCTTTATAGGGCTGTGATCGATTAAGTAACCTAGCAAAGGTGGTGTCATTATGGTTAAAAAAACTTTATTGTTGGTCTTGGGCAGCATTATTTTTGTTATCGGTATGATTTTATTTCCCTTGCCGGTTCCTTTTGGTTTACCAACGATGGTCGTGGGTTTGGCGATTATGTTTAAAGCCTCAAATAAGGTTAAACGTAGAGTTATTAAGCTCTTTGATAAGAATCAGCATAGCCGAAAAGCGTGGCAAAAAGCGAAAGATTACCGACGTAGTAAAAAACAATCGCTGATTCGTTAAGCGCCTGTCACAAAAGTTTCAAAAAAGCTTCATTATTCTGTCACAGTAGCAAACTATTCTTAGCCTTGAGTACAGGCAATGCATCTGCAGTGTTATTCAGACCGAAATAGAGGTAAGAAAAATGAAACTAATTTATTCCGTTCATAAATATGATATTTTTATGTTCACGCGTTTAATTAATGCAGGAATCTACCAACAGCTCGCTTTATTTTCTCGTTATATTTCCCGTACCGGAGACGGTCATTTATATGCTTTACTCATTGGTTTTCTTTGTCTGACCCAAGGGCTAGAAAGTACTTTTTTACAAACACTACTACTCGCCTTTTTAATTGAAAGGCCGGTGTATTTTGTCTTGAAAAATGGCTTCAAACGTAACCGTCCACAAGCGGCTTTAAAAGATTTTCATAGTCTAGTGACTCCTTCAGATCAATTTAGTTTCCCTTCGGGACATACTTCCGCCGCTTTTATGGTGGCAACGATCATAGGTTTTTTTATGCCCTTATTATTACTGCCTTTACTGTTATGGGCCGCTTTGGTGGGCTTTTCTCGTGTCGCACTTGGGGTGCATTTTCCGACGGATACTTTAGTTGGAATGGTTCTGGGTGTTAGCGTTGCTCTTTTTAGTTTAAATCAATTAATGTCATGAAAATATTTTACGGAGTTCAGGGAACTGGCAACGGGCATATTACTCGTGCCCGAGTGATGGCAAAGGAATTATATGCCGCAGGTTTTGCTGTTACTTTTCAATTTACCGGCCGGCCAGAGGATAAGTATTTTGATATGGAGGTCTTTAATGGTTATCAGCATCGGGAAGGACTAACCTTTAATACCGATAAAGGCCAGGTTAATTATCTTAAAACAGCCCTTGAAGCTAAGCCGATTCGTTTTATTAAAGATATTAATGCACTTGATTTGTCGACTTATGATTTGGTGATTAGTGATTTTGAGCCAGTGACCGCTTGGGCCGCGAAAAAGCAGAAAAAAAAGGTCTTGGGCATAGGGCACCAGTATGCTTTTAATCATCATATTCCGCGCGCAGGTTCTGATCCGATTGCTGATCTGGTGATGAAAAATTTTGCGCCTGCGGATATAGGTGTAGGCTTACATTGGCATCATTTTGGCCAGCCGATACTACCACCTATTATTGACACGCCAGAATTCCCCAAAAGTACGCAAAGCAATAAGATAGTTGTTTATCTGCCCTTTGAGGAGCAGCATGAAGTCATTAAACACTTGTGTCCTTTCGAAAATTTTCAATTTCATTTGTACTCTCCTGCGCCTGTTGTTAGTAAATATGAGCACATTATTTGCCATCCTTTATCAAGAGATGGCTTTCAAAAAGATTTATACGATTGTCAGGGAATTATCAGTAATGCCGGTTTCGAGCTGGCCAGTGAATCACTGCAATTAGGTAAAAAAATACTCGCCAAGCCGTTACATGCACAAATGGAGCAAATTTCTAATGCAGCAGCTTTAAAGCAACTAGGTTATGGTCACACCATGAATGATCTGGATACAGAAGTGATTGAGGAATGGCTGCATCATCAGCATGCGGTACATATTACTTATCCAAATATCGCGCGTGTCCTGGTTGACTGGATGCAAGACGGCATGCCTGAAATGACGCCAGAATTTACTGAGCAGATATGGGAAGGAGTTGATGTTTTGCAGGTGGATATTTAGTTAGTGTCACCCTAAAAATCAAGATCTCGCCTGCGTCGAGATGACCTGTGCGTAACATCAATTAATAAATAAAAAAGCGGTCAATCCTTTGATGGTCGCTTTTTTATCGATTGGCGCTTAGTTTTTATAGCGTTCAATTAATCCTTGGTAATAGTTTGCCGAATCTTTTTTGCCTCGTTTTAAAGCGCCTTTTTGGAAAATACGCGCCTTTTTTAATAGCATATTGGTTGCCGCCGTTTTATGCTCGTCGCTTAAATCAGCGTGACTGAGTAGCTTGTCTAGGGCTTGTATTCTAAAGCGATCCATGCCCCAATGCTGATGCGAAAGCTGATCTTCATGGCCGCCGTATTTATTAATTAAAGCTTGTTCTAAAAATAATACTGGGTATTTGGCGCTAATGCGTAGCCATAAATCATAGTCTTCGCAGGCAGGAAGGCTTTCATCGAACAGGCCAACATCGTCAAAAACTGAGCGGTGTATTAATGTTGAGGAAGGCGATATGGCGCATAAAGGCAGGCAGTGGCTAAATATCCAGCCACCGGTTTTTTTGTACTTGTTCATGGCATTGACTCTTTCGCCATTACGAATCCATATTTCTTCTGTGTGACAGAGCTTTATTTTCGGTGCTTGTTGTAACGCCTTTATTTGCATTTCTAGCTTTTTAGCAAACCAGGTGTCATCAGAATCTAGTAAGGCAATCCATTCGCCTTTTGCATGACGTATGCCACTATTTCTAGCGGCACTGACTCCTTGGTTGTTTTGGTAAAGATACTGTACTTGTGGATAGTCGGTTTTAATCATTTTCGCACTGGCATCGGTCGAGCCATCATCAATGACAATAATCTCATCGGGTAATAAGCTTTGTTGTAAAACCGAGTCTAATGCGCGTTTTAGTGTGGCTTGTCGGTTAAAGGTGGGAATAATAAGAGAAATGGTCATAGATAGGCGTTTTTTCTAAAAGCGTATGATGAATGCAAGATTAAAACGCATTATTTTAGCGCAAGTTTTGCCGTTAGAAATAAATAGCTGAATAACATAGTGACTGGCTCAGATTAAGCTTAATCGTAGACAATTTTTGTTAATGGGGTATATGCCGCAATGCAGTGAGGGATATAACTTATTTTGGGCTAAAAGAAAGCCTAAATTCATTGGTTTTGTTGGATTTTTAATAGGCAAAATAGATAAATTATGCAGTTATTATGCCAAGAGCAGCGACAAATTGTCGCGCGTCAAATTGACACATTTCCAGATGCAAAGAATACCTCTAAACTAAGTCCAACTTTGAATGCGTTCCCTTTCTAGGAAATCAAAGCTACTTCCTTCCTCTTATGCGGCTTCTGGCCGCATTTTTTTTTAGGACACCGCTATGCAACGTACCTATTATTTTCCCAACGCCCCTGTTACTTCTGCTAAAGAGCGCTATAGGCATATTGCCTATCATGAAGCAGGACATGTTGCCGCCATTTATATTCGTAATCGTGAGCAGCAGCTACCAGCGATTTACTTTGAAATAAACTTCAACCGCCAAGAGTGCGCAGAATCGCCCTTTTTTGCTAAAATTGAAGGCGGTCGCTTAATTGATAATTTACCGGTTGCTGAAATTGAAAATACCTATTTAGATTTTGGCGCAGAAAAACAAAGCTTACAACAAGCTTATGAAGCCGATGTCATCAACTTGCTCGCAGGTCCTTTGGCTGAAGCTAAATTTGTTGCCTTACGTGATGATGAGGTGTTCAATCCACAGCTAGTGAATATTAAGGCTTTAAAGAATTATGGTGGGCACTCTGACTTAGCGCAAGCACAGGTTTATTTGGAGTATTTTATTAGTGATGCGAGAGAGCGAGAATTGAAAATAGAATATCTTTTTATACGCGCGTTTCAATTTATTAACCGGCCTAAAAACTGGCGCTGCATTGAGCATTTTGCCAAGTATATTTTAAGTAATGAGCAAGCGAATATTTCATGTGAAGAAGTCAGTCTTGTTTTTGATGAGGTCTTGGCAAACTGATTTTTCGGTTTAAAATTATCTGCGCGATTAGTGGACAAAATCGCTAAAAACCACCGAAGGCTAGGGCGTCAATTTCATTACGCAATAAAGTCAAAATTTCTTTGCCTGTTGCTGGTGCAGGCCGCGTTAAATCAAGTTTTTTATCATTCGCTAAAAGCATTCTTTTATTTAATAAGCTGTGCAATTGCATTTTTTCGTTACTGCTAAAACGCGATTGACTAATCATTTCATTAAATTCTGATATATCTGTCGGCGTAACTAGGCTCGCTAATTCGCCCAGTTGCTGGTAATAGCTGTCAATGATCGGTAGTGCCTTTGTGAGCCATGCACTGACCTGTGCGGGTTTAATCTGTGTGCTCGGATGATCTTCATTATCAGAAATAATCTTAATGCACTGAATTAATTCACTGGAGCTAAAGCGGATCGCTGTTTCATAAAAAGCGGAGGCTTCCATGTCATAAAGCGTATCGGTGGAATAATTTAGTTGCGCCTGACTCACTGTCGTTATCAGTTGCGTTGCGCAAGGTGGTGAACTGACTAATTGTGGGTAAAAATTGCGGCTGCTGTCATGATCAATAATTTTCTGTGCAGAAAATACCGTACCTAAAGCAGAGTTCTTATGCCCAGCAATGCCGATATTCAGCATAACCGGCAAAGCGGCTGCAGGAAATAAAGCTAAGGTATAGCCTACGCCTGCAGCCATTGCTGATTTGCCAAGGCCTGTTACTGTTAGTGTGATATTGGCACTTCGATAAATAGTAAAGGCGCTCACCGATAACTCTTTTTTTAATTTAAAGTGCTCAATTAAGGGTTTGGCTTCACAAGGTAAGGCTGCAAAGAAGTAACAGGAAGGTTTAGGCATAAAAATTCAGTAATATTAGATAAAACCGTGCTTACTAATGGCGATCAATAGAATATAGCCAAAACAGACTAAAGCACCTGCAAAATAAGCCCAGCGCTTCATTCCGCTATTACGCATCGCGCCAATACCAAGCCCAATATAAGCTAATAAGATCATAATCTTACTGATGATCCAGCCGTACTCAGCTGACAACCAATTGCCTTGGAAAACTAAAGTCAAACCGGTCAATATTAAAAGCGTGTCAATAACATGAGGGGCAATTTTAGCGAGTTTAGCTTGCAATAAAGCAGGCTTAAATTCTGCCAGCATAATACGGATAATAAAACTGCTGATCGATAATAAGATAAACAGCATGTGTAGGGATTTAATCATTATTTTTCCTTTAGTGAGAGTTTAGGAATAAGCCTTTATTAAGTTAGATATTTGATAAGCAGTGCAATAGCTTTAGCTATTGTTGTACTTGATAAAAAAGCTAAAGCTTTTTTACGCCTACTCAAGTTATTAACGCCTTATTGCTTAGTTTAATTTGTTTATGTTATTGGCTATTTTATACGATACTGGTCGAAATTGTTTTATGCACGTTCCTTAGAGCTACGCACACTTGTGTGCGTAGCAAAGCATAACAAGCTTATTTCATTTTATTAAATAACCAAGAAAAGCCATCTTGTATCAGCGTAAACAGTTTAGGGAAAATGCTTCTTCTTAATTTACCGCCAATAAAAGCCAAGCTATTTAAACCCAAACCAGAAATAGCTTTTAAAGTCCTTTGGCAAGGCGAACCAGGCTCACAAAACCAAGGGTTATTGATAAACCACATCTCTTTAATAGAGACGATCCACATAAACGCAAATGAAGCGCCCATACCCGCTCCGGCAAGCATAACTAATGAGGCAAACATGGGATGTAATTTAGTCAGCCACCAGGATAAAATATCAACAATAAGAAAGGCATAAGGCATGCCGATTGCAATACTTTTATATTTGCTTGAAGCTGTGGTTGAGAAGCTGAAAATAAGCCCAACAAACATAAAAATAAAACTGATACCAAATAAATGAATATGCGAAACGCGTGTTAATGAGCTAAAGGTTGCGCCTTCATCTTCTTTAGTCACTTCTTTTAGGTTTTCAAATTCAGAAAAATCAGGAATACCTGACGCGCCTTCGTTGTGACACAGCACACATTTTTGTTCAATAATTTTATCAATTTTTAAATTGGTATACTCCATTTCATCAGCGCCATCTCGCACCCATTGCATGATTTTAAAGTTCTCTTGCTCGGTCGCTTTATCTTTCATAGAGCCGTTTAGTTTCTTTTCTAGCACGGTACCCGAGCGGTTACCGTAATAACTATAAACAATATCATCGATTGATAAACCAAATTTCCCATCGGCCATACCATGGGTAAATAATATTTGGATTAGAGCAAAAAGATAACCGATAGCCACGGTCGTTAAATAGCCAGTAAACAGCACTTTTACTGGGGTATCGAGCTCACTTAAAGTGATTTTAAGATTAGTCATAGTCGGGTAGATTAGTTGTATATTAGAAAATGCTATTTTATATGATATAGCGATATTCGACTAAAATTCATTGTCCTATCATCGTTAATTTTTTATCATGCAGCACAACTAAGATACATGATTCCTAGATAATGCCAGTATAATATTGGTTAATAGCAAGTAATGATTTTTTACGAATATAGGTGTAATTACAATGAAGACAATGGATGATAGAGACGGCAAAATCTGGATGGATGGCGAGTGGGTCGAATGGCGTGATGCGAAAGTGCATGTTCTGACGCACACCTTACACTATGGTGCGGGTGTTTTTGAAGGTTTAAGAGCTTACCATACTGATCAAGGCCCTGCCATTTTCAAGCTAGAAGAGCATACTGACCGCTTATATCGTTCTGCGCACATTATGAATATGGCGATTCCCTTTTCTAAAGAAGAGGTTAATCAAGCACATAAAGATGCGATTAGTAAAAATAATTTAGACAGCGGCTATATTCGCTCGATGTGTTTTTATGGCTCTGAAGGCATGGGTTTACGAGCAGACAACCTTAAAGTCCACATGATGATTGCTGCTTGGGAATGGGGCGCTTATTTAGGCGCTGAAAGTATGCAAAAAGGTATTCGTATCCGTACCTCTTCTTACACACGCAACCACGTTAACAGCACGATGTGTAAAGCCAAAGCTAACGGCAATTACATTAACTCTATCTTGGCTCTGCAAGAAGCATTAGCGGCAGGTTACGATGAGGCGCTATTACTTGACCATCAAGGTTTTGTTGCTGAAGGCAGTGGTGAAAATTTATTTATCGTGCGTAATGGCATTATTTATACGCCAGAAACCACTTCGGCATTAGAAGGGATTACTCGTGACACCATCCTAACGATTGCGCAAGAACAAGGCATAGAAGTTAAAGAAAAACGTATTACCCGGGATGAAGTTTATGTTGCAGATGAAGCCTTTTTTACCGGTTCTGCTGCTGAAGTAACGCCGATTCGTGAATACGATGACCGTAAAATTGGTTCGGGCGCGCGCGGTCCTATTACCGAAAAAATTCAGACTTTGTACTTTGATTACGTGCATGGTCGTAGATCTGACCATAGCGAGTGGTTAGCACGGATTAAATAACAACATTAAACGCCGAAAGCGCAGGGAAAAACTGAATCTCTGCGCTCTCAGTCGTTATAGTCTAAATACCATATTGCTGCTGATACTCCCTAATAGCAGCGATATTCATAGCATAAGAAGCATCAGACTCAATAAATTCAATAATATGCTCTAAAGCAATAATGGCAACCACAGGCATATCAAAACGGTAGCTTACTTCTTGTATTGCCGAAATATCATTTTCACCTTTTTCTTGGCGATCCAATGCAATTAGTACGCCAGCGGCTGTTGCGCCTGCATCATTAATAATTACTACCGACTCGCGCACCGAAGTTCCGGCCGTAATCACATCATCCAAAATCAAGACATTGCCTTTTAAAGGCGCACCGACTACATTTCCACCTTCGCCATGATCTTTTGCTTCTTTACGGTTAAAAGCAAAGGGAATATCGCTTTTTTGCAGCTGCGCATAAGCGATCGAGGTCGTGCAAACTAAAGGAATGCCTTTATAAGCTGGGCCGTATAAAATATCGACTTTTATTTTCGAATGGATCAGCGCTTGTGCATAAAATTCGCCTAATTTAGCTAATTTAGCGCCCGTATTAAATAAACCGGTATTAAAAAAATAAGGACTGGTGCGCCCTGATTTTAAATGGAATTGACCAAATTTTAAGACACCGCATTCCAGTGAATATTGAATAAATTGTTTTTGATAATCAAGCATTTGATTAATCCTATGTTATGAGTCAAGAAATTTTTCTAAAATACTGTCCAGAAAGTACCAGCCTTTTTCTGAGCAAAAATAATGTTGCTTATGCGCAACTAATAAGCCTTGTTGCAGGCAGTGAGTTAAAGCAGGTTCTAATGTTAGCGCACTTAGGCCCGTCCTTTGCGTATAAATATCAAGACTGAAACCAATCTTTAAACGCAAATTATTCATCACAAATTCGAGTGCTAAATCATTACTCTTTATCGCTTGGGCAAGCCTATCGCTTTTGTCTTGCTGGAGATATTGTTCTGGCTGCTTCGGTTTCATCGTGCGCACAATCTGATCAGGCGTGTTTTGCGTTATTTTGCCATGCGCGCCGGCTCCTATGCCTAGATAATCGCCAAACGACCAATAATTAAGATTGTGTCTACACGGCTTATCTGCTTGTGCATAAGCGGAGATTTCATATTGCAAATAGCCGTGTTGCGCTAATAAGTCTTGGCAAGCTAATTGGCTATTAAAAATAGCATCATCTTCAGGTAATACCGGCGGGTATTTATGAAAATAAGTATTCGGCTCTAAGGTCAACTGATAAAAAGATATATGGCTGGGCTGCAAAGCTATCGCTTGTACCACATCATCAATACTATCTTGTTCGCTGCTATCGGGTAAGCCGAACATTAAATCTAAATTAAGATTATCAAAGCCAGCTTGTTGAGCAATTGCCACTGCGCGTAGCGCTTCTTGGGCACAATGAATACGTCCTAAGCGTTTTAAATGCTGATCATGAAAACTTTGTATGCCGATAGAAAGGCGGTTAATACCTATCGCTCTATAATCGGTAAATTTTTCACTTTCAAAAGTACCGGGATTTGCCTCCAAGGTAATTTCTATATTCTCAGCAAAAGCTAGTTGCTTTTGAATACCTATGAGCAATCGCTGTATGTGTCGCGCAGAAAATAAACTCGGTGTGCCGCCGCCCATAAAAATGCTTTGAATAGGGCGCGTTTCTGCAAATTGAGCAATATCTTGCGCTAAATCACTTAATAAAGCCTCAATATATCGATCTTCAGGCAAAGTACTGCTAGCCTTATGAGAATTAAAATCGCAATAGGGACATTTTTGTATGCACCACGGGAAATGAATGTAGAGACTAAGCGGAATAGAGGATTGAGGCACTAGAGAATATCTGAATGGATGGGGTTAGAGCTTTGTGTGGGAGGGTCTTAGCTCCAACAATAGAGTTAAGGCGTCAACAATAAATAATACCCGAAGCACTGCCAGCCCTTAAACGACCGGCAGTGCTATAAATACAGTTTCGGGTTTTATTCAATGTGCCTTGCTAAGGCCCTCTTTAACATAAGTGTGTATTGAGTGTTAGTTACCAGCTGCTTGCTCAGGCGTCACCATAACGCCGCAACTTGCTTCTTTGCCTTTCATATCCATGCCCTTCATGTCACCCATGCCATCTTTCATATCCATGCCCTTCATGTCACCCATGCCACACATACCTTCTTTACCTTTCATCATTGCCCCACATTTGTGCTCCATGCCCTCTTTCATTTTGCCATCTTGCATCATACCGCCGCACATGCCTTGCATTCCTTTGTCCGTATTCGTTTCACCTGTCATGTCCATGTCTTTACTCATGTCCATTTTTTTCATTTCAGATGCTTTCTTATTGCCCCAGCCTGATTTATTAACAGTGAAGCCTTTATTCTTTGCTTTTCCAGTCGATGCTTTTTCTTGCAGATCACCACAAGCACCTTCTTTGCCTTTCATCATAGCGCCACAAGATTGCTCTAGGCCTTTTTTCATTTTGCCGTTTGCCATCATGCCGCCACACTTGCCTTCGCCACAAGCCGCTTCGGTTTTTTTATCCATTTTCATTGTCGAGCCGCACTTCATTTCCTCGGCTTTGTCTGCTTGAGCAAGCTGCATATAGCCGCTGCTTAATTCAGTCATTGCAAATGGGTTGCTCTCAGCATTAACCGCAGATGCAGCGAATGAAGATGCTAAAGCAGTACCTAGTGTTGTTAAAGTTTTAGTGGTTTTTTTCATGGTGTTTCCCTCAAGTTGTTTATTATTATTTGTTAATATAACGCTTTCTTTTACGCACTTTGCCTTGCTAGTAGCTGTTCCTTCATTGCTATACCCATTACTGAAGGCGAGTTAACGACTTCCACTCCGGCTGCTTTCAGCGCATTAACTTTGCCCTCAGCGGTACCTTTACCGCCAGTGACAATCGCGCCTGCATGACCCATGCGTTTTCCTGCTGGAGCCGTCAAACCAGTAATATAAGAGACCACAGGCTTGGTCACATGATGTTTAATATATTCAGCTGCTTCTTCTTCTTCACTGCCGCCAATTTCACCGACCATAATAATACCTTGAGTTTGGTCATCGGCCTGAAATCGGCTGATAACATCGATAAAATTCATGCCATGAATAGGATCACCGCCAATGCCGACACAGGTACTTTGCCCCAAGCCTTGTTGCGTCGTTTGGTGTACCGCTTCGTAAGTTAAAGTACCTGAGCGTGAAACAATGCCGATAGCACCGACTTGATGAATATTGCCGGGCATAATGCCAATTTTGCATTGCTCGGGCGTGATAATGCCTGGGCAATTAGGGCCGATTAATAAAGCACCGCTGTCTTGCATGGCGGCTTTAACGCGCAGCATATGTAAAACGGGAATGCCTTCGGTAATACAAACAATTAATTTAATACCCGCATCCACTGCCTCTAAAATGGCATCAGCGGCAAAAAAAGGTGGCACATAAATGACGCTGGCATCGGCTTGGGTTGCATCATAAGCCTGTTGCACGGTATTAAATACCGGCAAACCCAAATGCTCTGAGCCACCGCGCCCTGGCGTTACTCCGGCAATTAACTTCGTGCCGTAATCTAAAGCGTGGCGCGCATGAAAAGTGCCTTGTTTACCGGTAAAACCTTGGCAAATCACTTTGCTATGTTGATCAATTAAAATGCTCATGCAGCACCTCCAGCAAGGGCAACGGCTTGTTCGGCGGCATCATCTAAATCTTTTGCAGGGATAATATTAGGCGCAACATTATGCAGTAATGCCCGGCCTTCTTCAGCATGCGTGCCTTCTAAGCGGACAATGACCGGCAAGTCGGTGTTGATTTGCGCCAATGCACCTAAAATACCTTTAGCAATCACATCGCATTGCACGATACCGCCAAATATATTAACTAAAACGGCTTTGACATTGTTATCTGAGACGATTAATTTAAAAGCTTCGGTGACTTTTTCTGTGGTTGTGCCGCCACCGACATCGAGAAAATTGGCTGGCGTGCCACCTTTCAGCTTTACTAAATCCATCGTTGCCATCGCTAATCCCGCGCCATTAACCATACAACCAATATTACCTTCTAAAGTAATATAATTAAGGTCAAATTGTTTTGCGCTATTCTCTTTGGCATCTTCTTGGCTGGTATCACGTAACGCTAGAATATCTTGATGTAAGGCGCAGGCATTGTCATCAAAATTGATTTTTGCATCCAAGGCTAATAAATCGCCTGCTTCTGATTCGACTAAAGGATTGATTTCAATTTGGCTCGCGTCTTTATCTAAAAATAGCTGCATCATGCCGGTCATTAGCTGCTGTAGCTTTTTCAATTGCTCACCTTGTAAGCCCAAGGCAAAGGCAATTTGTCGGCACTGATAAGCTTGCAATCCTGCGGCGGGGTGAATAAACAGGCTGATTATTTTTTCCGGACTTTCCGCGGCAACGGCTTCAATATCCATACCGCCAGCTTCGGAGGCGATAAAGCACAATTTTTCTGAATGACGATCAATGATTAAGCTTAAATAAAACTCACGCTTAATAGCCGTTGTCTGTTCAATTAAAACAGAATTAATCGGCAAGCCAGCGGCCGTTGTTTGCTGTGTAATTAACCGTTGGCCTAACATTTGGCCGGCTGCTTCAGCAGCAGCTGCGGCTGTTTTAACTATTTTAACGCCGCCTACTTTGCCGCGCCCCCCCGCATGTACTTGTGCTTTGATTGCAAAAGTATCACCGGATAGCGTTTGTGCTGCTGCCAACGCTTGCTCAGCTGAAGTGACAACCATACTTTCGGGAACAGGTATTTTGTAGTCTCTAAATAGTTGTTTTGCCTGAAACTCATGAATATTCATCGTTGACCTTATGCGCCTGTGCAAGGAATAGATTGAAATTTTCCAGTATATACGTAGCTAGCTTATATTTCAGTATTTTTTAGGGTTATTTAAATGAGGCGAGTCGCTTTTATCGGGCGCTGTTAATAATGACTTAACCAGCCATAGACACGCTTAACAACTACAGCTTGATCATGCCAATAAGGCGAGCTAGCTCGGTTTAATTTGAATTGACGGTAGTGTTTATTGTTGCGTGCTGAAATCCGTCTTTCTCTTGCGCTGTCAACAATATCTTGGCCGTCTTGTTCACCGTAGATGTCGAAAAATGGAATGCGAACCTGCTTAATTAATTCGAATGTTTGCGCATTTTTACTGTCTGAGTCAGGCGCGTTTAAGCCGATAGTAACCAGTGCCTTAATTTCTTGCGTCGGCTCATTCGCTTGCGCATATAATGCCATTAAAGCCCCTAGCTGGTGACCTATCAAAACTATGGATTCTGAGCCATGCGCAACTAAATGGCGCGCTGCTTGGTCAATTCTTTGTTTTGCTTCAGGGAATAAGGGGTAATAATCAGCTTCTGTAGCACCCTTCTCACGCAAGGGCATTTGTAACGCAAAGGTTGCCCAATTATGCTGTGCCAATTCACGCCTCAGCGTATAAATAAGCGGGTCATTATCAGGATGGCTGCCCATATGATGCAGTAAAATCGCCGTTCCTTTAAAGCCTGATTGCTCCGACTCTCTATAGAGCACTAAGAAACGTTTATTAGGTTCGCCCAGCCAAATCACCTCGTCCTTGGCACTGCCTGCGGAAATTTCTCTAGCATACTGCGCTTCACGCGTTGCATCTGTGGCATAAAGATTAACACTGATCAGACAAAAAATTAAAGCAATCGCTACTTTTCTAATTAACATACTTAGACCACGCGTGTCTCTAGTGGGGGGTATTGGCTGCGAGACAAAGTCAGCTCGAAAGTGACAGGTAAACTTTAATTGAATATAAATGCCAGATTAAGACGTCGCTGCATTTTCTGGGCGAAAGCCAGCAGACCGAGGAATAAAAAGCGTATCTCCCGTATGCGCCGATGCGAAGCATCGTCCTTGAACCGAATGGTTCAAGTGGGAATCTATCGTGCATTTCAGGCTTTCCGCAAGCGGACATGCACACCAGTACACGAGTCGATCCCCGGGGTAATTACAGGTCCAAGGAACACCCACTCCACTGTCGAACGCGACAGGAGATACGAGGGATATTCTAAACGTTTTTTAACGCCGTTTCGATCTTAAGATACATTTTATTTAACTGCTTGCTTATCCCTGAGCCATCAGGTATGGCATTTTTCTTCGCTTGCATTAACTCATGGGTTAAGTTTAGTGCGGCAAGTACTGCTGTGCGTTCAGCGCCAGATACTTTGCCTGTTAAACGAATCTTGCGCATTTGCTCGTCTAATTGATGGGCTGAATCAATTAAATCTTCCTGCTCTTCAGCGGCGCACATAATTTTATACTCTTTGCCAAGGATAATGAGTGAGACCGGAGCTTCTTGTTTACTCATGAGTCATGTTCCATTGTTTTTAAACGACTAATCATTGCCTCTACACGGGTGCGAGCTAAGTTAGTTTTTTCAACTAGTTTAGCTTTTTCTTTAACTAATTCATCTTGTTTTACTTTTAAGCTGGTATTTTCCTGCTTAATGGAATTGTAGCGCTGAATTAACTCTTCTAACTTATCTTCAAGCGCTGTAATATCAAATGATGGATTTTTTGTACTCATAGATGACTCATTTAATTAAACCAAAAACGGCCTATAATTAATAAAAAAGCGCTATACTGGCCGATTATTTTTTCTGAAAAGTTTATAACATTAAACGCTATGTTAGCATAGCTACCCAAAAAAATGAGCGCTAGTTACGCCAACCCTATCCCACTACTGTTATTAAATATTTATTCTAAAACGCAATGAGCTATTCTGAAGTTAATTCAATTATTTTACAACGAGATGCCGCTGAGAGTGCTGCCGAAGCGCATGGCATTGCCACCGCTATGTTATGCCTTAATCCAGCTACCGAGGCAAGTTCATGGATGACGGAGGCTTTTTTTGCAGATGCCCACTTATTAGAGGAGGATAAGTATGCCTTTATTAACTTATTTGATGAAACCAAAGAGTTATTAGCAAGCGATGAGTTTTTGTTTGATTTGTTTTTGCCTGATGAACAAGAGGCTAGTCTAGCTGTTCGTTGTACGGCTTTAATTCAATGGTGTCGTGGTTTTTTATTTGGTTTAGGTCGAGCAAGTACTAGCCAGCAATGGTCTAGCGATGTGCAAGATATTATTAAAGATATCGTTGAATTTACCAAGCTTGATGCGGATATAGAAGAGCATGATGACGAGGCGGAAGGTTCGTTGGTTGAAATTCAAGAGTATTTGCGCGCTTCTACGATGCTAATCCGTACTGAATTAAGTGATATTGTTAAAGATGTCGCTAACAACACGACTCTGCATTAGGAGCAGCAATTGGACGCACAAGAATTTCAAAAGCGACGAGCACAATTAATGGCGCAAGTGGGAAAGGGCAATATTGCCATTATTGCTAGCGCCAATACACGAACTAGAAATCGTGATGTTGATTACCCTTTTCGCCAAGACAGTGACTTTTATTATTTAACTGGCTTTAATGAGCCAAATGCATTAGCTGCCTTTATTCCAGGCCGTGAGCAAGGGCAATATATTTTATTTTGCCAAGAATTTGATGAGAAAAAAGCTTTATGGGAAGGCGCTCATGCCGGGTTAGAGGGCGCTACAGAAAAATATGGCGCGGATGATTCTTTCCCTATTACTGATTTAGGTGATATTTTGCCTGGCTTATTAGAAAATAAGCACAAAGTTTTTTATCCCATGGGGCGGGATCCTGAATTAGATCATCAGCTTATGGAATGGATTACCCATATTCGCAGTCAAACGCGTAGCGGTATTAATGCCCCTGGCGAGTTAGTTTCATTAGAGCATACCTTGCATGAAATGCGTTTAATCAAAAGTCCCGCCGAGATTAAGCTAATGCAAAAAGCTGCGGATGTTTCTGCCAAAGCGCATATTCGCGCTATGCTCAATTGCAAAGCCGGACGCTATGAATATCAAGTGGAAGGCGACATTATCCATGAATTTATAGATAACGGCCTACGCGCTGTAGCTTATCCTTCTATTGTGGCTGGCGGAAAAAATGCCTGTGTATTGCATTACGTGGAAAATAAAGCGGTATTAAATGATGGCGATTTATTGCTGATTGATGCTGGAGCCGAATGCGATCATTATGCGGCTGATATTACCCGTACTTTTCCGGTTAATGGTGTCTTTTCTGCGGCACAAAAAGCACTGTATCAATTAGTTTTAGATGCTCAGTTGGCGGCTCTGGCAGAAATTAAACCCGGTGCACCATGGAATAAAGCACACGATGCTTCGGTTGAAGTCTTAACCCAAGGTTTGGTTGAGCTTGGCCTGCTGGTAGGCGAAGTCGATAAACTCATCGAAGATGAAAGCTATAAAGTCTTTTATATGCATCGTATTGGTCATTGGCTAGGTATGGATGTGCATGATGTTGGCGATTATAAAATTGATGATCAGTGGCGTCTTTTAGAGCCGGGCATGGTTTTAACAATAGAGCCAGGCTTATATATTCCGCACAATTGCTTAGCTGTTGATGCTAAATGGCGTGGTATAGGTATCCGCATAGAAGATGATGTTTTAGTGACCAAACAAGGGTATGAGATTTTAACGCAAGCGATTCCCAAAACCATTGCTGATATTGAAGCGATGATGCAGTAAGCTTTTCCTCATAGCTAAAAGAGAATTTAAACATGAAGCAAGATTATGATGTATTGATTATCGGCGGTGGTCTCGCAGGAAATTGCCTAGCATTAGCGTTACAAAACAATGAGTTAAAGATTGCTATTGTTGAGGCTAATACGCGCGAGCAATTACACGATGCCGCCGCCGGAGATCGTGCTTTAGCCTTAGCTAATGGTTCTGTGCGTATGCTTGATGCCTTAGGTATTTGGCAGCACGCGCAAGCAAAAGCCACGCCGATTAAGCGTATTCACGTTTCAGACCAAGGGCATTTTGGCAAAACACGCCTTTCGGCAAAAAAAGAAGGCGTTGATGCCCTAGGTTATGTGATTACCGCGCGTGAGCTAGAGGCCGTTGTTGCAGATTTAGTTGCACAAGCAGGTATACCGCAAATCTGCCCTGCACGCGTTATGGGCATTGCAGCAGATAGTCAGTTTGCGCATATTAGCTTAAAGCAGCAGCAGGCTGCACTTAACTTATCGGCCAAACTAGTTGTCGGTGCTGATGGCGGTCAGTCGACCATCAGGAAGCTATTAGATATAGAGCAAAGCATTACCGAATATCAGCAGACCGCGATTGTCACCACGATTAAACCCCAAGTGGCACATGAGCATACCGCTTATGAACGCTTTACGGCCGAAGGCCCGCTTGCGTTGCTGCCGATAAAACAAGACTACGCGGTCGTTTGGACGCGTAGCACAGCAGAAGCTGAGCAATTAATGCTGGACAGTGAAGCCGACTTCATGGCTAGCTTACAGGCTTGTTTTGGCTATAAATTAGGGCAATTTAGCCTGGCAGCGCCGAGGCGCTCTTTTCCCTTAAGCTTAATCCGAGCGCAAAGCATGTATTCGAATCGCGCAGTGATTATAGGTAACGCAGTGCATCAACTGCACCCTGTTGCAGGTCAAGGCTTTAATTTAGGCCTCAGAGATGTGCTGCAATTAGCGGAAATTATTCTTGAAACTGCACAAAAGGGTGCTGATATAGGCGCGCATTCTGTTTTGCAGCGTTATGCGGAGCAGCGCAAAAAGGATCACGATACAGTGATTAATTTTACCGATAGCGTGGTCAAATTATTTTCTAATGAATGGCTATCACTGGCTGCTGCGAGAAATGTCGGGCTAGCTTTGTTAGACAGTATTCCCGGCGCTAAAAAACACTTGGCGCGCTATGCCATGGGCTTAAATGCACGCATACCACATATCGGTAATCGGAGACGAGTATGAGTAAAAAATACGCGGTTATTATTGTCGGTGGCGGTATTGTTGGGGCAACGGCCGCTTGTGCTTTAGCGCAAGCGGGCGTTGATGTTGCTTTATTGGATGCCAGAAATCCTGCGCGCACATGGCCAGCAGATCCGATCGATATTCGCGTTTCCGCTTTAACGCGTGCTTCGCAAAATATTTTACGCGCTGTTGGCGTTTGGGATGCAATGGAGGCGCGTGGTATCGGTGCTTATGATCATATGCATGTTTGGGATGCGGGCAGTGCCGGCGTGTTACACTTTGACGCTGCGGATACTGAATTTCCGGAACTAGGGCATATTGTCGAAAATCGCGTGACGGTAGCTTGCTTATGGGATCAATTAGATTTATTGCCTAGCGCGACGATCTTATGCCCTGCAATCGTAGAAGACTTGCAGCTTAGTGCCGACAGCGCTCAAATAACACTTAGCGATGGCACAATATTGGTCGCAGACTTAGTTATTGCGGCAGATGGCCGCGATTCAGCTTTACGCCAGATGGCCGGTATGCAAACTACCGGCTGGGAATATAAACAAGATGGTTTGGTTGCCACAATCAGTAGTGAAAAAAGCCATCAATTTACTGCGTGGCAGCGTTTTTTACCGGAAGGTCCGCTAGCGCTTTTACCGTTAAAAAACGGCCAATGCTCTATTGTTTGGACCTTAAATCACGATACCGCGCAAGCCTACTTAAACTTATCTGCTGCCGATTTTCTGCAAACTTTAGCGCACGCTACCGAAGGTATCTTGGGCAAAATGCTAACAGTCGGTCCACGCGGCGCTTTTCCTTTACGCTTTCAGTATGCCCAGCAATATAGCAGCGATCATTTTGTGTTAATTGGCGACGCCGCACATGCCATGCATCCTTTGGCTGGCCAAGGTGCGAATGCCGGTTTATTAGATGCTGCAGCGATTGCAGAATTAATCATTAAGG
This sequence comes from Methyloprofundus sp., assembly GCA_014859465.1. GTDB lineage: Bacteria > Pseudomonadota > Gammaproteobacteria > Methylococcales > Methylomonadaceae > Methyloprofundus. The sequence goes on along the minus strand of JACUUF010000027.1, from coordinate 16,680 downwards.
CTAATCAAGCAGGCAGACCCATGGGTAGTCATAAAACTTTGCGTCAATATGAGCGCTGGCGTAAAGGCGATAACTTGGCCATGATGGCCAGTATGGATGTCATTAATAAAATGTACACGACACATCATGAAGTGCTTCGCCAATTGCGTGGTACAGGTATGAGCTGGGTAAATCATAGCGCTTGGCTAAAAAATTATTTTAATCGCTATGCGATGGGCTTGCGCGATGATTTGCCTGAAATGGCGCGCGGAATTTAGCCGCATAGAATTGACTCACTTAAAAATAGCGATTTTATTAGGCAAAATACAATAAAGCGCTATCAAGCGTTTTGAAAACATTGTATTGTCGTCATTATTAATAGCTTCATAAGCAGTATAACGATTCCGATAAATAACTACTTAGGAAATAAAGGTTTATGCAAGAAACTAGCTCCTTTAAAAATCAATTGCTGATTGCCATGCCTAATTTAAAAGACCCCAATTTTTTTCATGGTGTGACTTTCATTTGCCAACACAATAGTGAAGGTGCTTTGGGCTTGGTTATTAATCACCCTTTGCAAATGAAATTGGGTGATATTTTGGAGCAAATGAATATCCCCGTTGAGGATGGAAAAATAGCCAATCTGCCGGTTTTTGCTGGCGGTCCAGTACAGCAAGAGCGCGGCTTTGTTTTGCATCAAACTTCAGAAGAGCATTGGGAATCAAGTATCCCTGTATCAGATACGCTTTCGCTAACAACCTCACGCGATATTTTAAAAGCTATTGCCGTCAAGCAAGGTCCGCATAAGTTTTTAATCGCTCTCGGCTATGCCGGCTGGGGCGAAGAGCAGTTGGAAAGAGAAATTAAAGAAAATGCCTGGCTCAATACGCATTATGATGAAAGTGTCGTTTTTGATACCCCAATCAGTGAACGCTGGAATACCGCTGCACATAAAATGGGTTTAGATATTAACTTATTAAGCACGCAAGCGGGCCATGCATAAACAAGATCCTATACTGGCGCGGTTACAATCAGAAGCTTATTTGGGCTTTGATTTTGGCAATAAAAAAATAGGCATAGCCGTGGGTCAACTAATGACTAAAACAGCGAGCCCGTTGACGACTATTCGTTCGCTCAATCAAACCCCGGATTGGCATAAAATCGGTGCATTAATTAGCGAATGGCAACCGACCGGTCTAGTGGTCGGCGTGTCTCATCAAGCAGATGGCAGTGATAATATCATTACCCCCAGAATGTTAAAATTCTGCCGCCAATTAAATGGCCGCTATAATCTTCCTGTTTTTCAAGTAGACGAGGCTTTATCTACTTTTGAGGCAAAACAAATGCTGTATGATGACCTGTATGTGAATGCTAGTAAGCTCTGGGCAGTTCAAGATCAATTGGCAGCGCAATTAATTCTTCAATCTTGGTTAAATCAACAATAATAAAAATGGCTATTGAACACATTGAAATCCCTGTTTTATTAAATCAATTAGAGTCATCCCTCATTGAGCTTATGGAGCAGCGCCAAGTGACTGATCCTATTGTTATCGGTATTCATACTGGTGGTGTTTGGATTGCAGAAAAAATACACCAGTGGCTAAATATTAAAGAGCCTTTGGCATCACTGGATATTTCTTTTTATCGAGATGATTTTTCTCAGATCGGTATGCATCCAAAAGTGAAACAAAGCACGCTCCCTTTTACCATAGAAGGACGCGATATTATCTTGATTGATGATGTGTTTTATACTGGAAGAACAATACGCGCGGCATTAAATGAAATTTTTGAGTTTGGACGACCAAACCAAGTAATTTTAGGTGTCTTAATTGAGCGCGATGGCAGGCAAGTACCTATTCGTCCTGATTGTGTTGGCGCAAGAATTTCCTTGGCCGAAGGGCAACGCATCAAAGTAACCGGGCCAGAGCCATTAGATGCCGTGATTGAAAGGAGACGATATGACCGCGCTTGAGAATTTACAATTAAACGCACAAGGTAAATTACGTCATTTTCTAAGTATTGAAGGTTTAAATAAGGACTTACTGACCGAAATTTTAGATACCGCAGAATCTTTTGCCGATGCTGCCGAGCAAAACATTAAGAAATTCCCCTTGTTGCGCGGTAAAACTATTGTTAATTTATTTTTTGAAAATAGTACGCGCACCCGAGCTACGTTTGAGCTTGCAGCTACGCGCCTTTCTGCTGATGTATTAAGCATGAATATTGCGACGTCTGCGACGTCAAAAGGCGAAAGTTTATTGGATACTATTCGTAATATGGAGGCTATGCAGGTTGATATGTTTGTCGTACGCCATTCACTTAGCGGCGCGGCACACTTTATAGCGCAGCATACCGCACCGCATATTAATGTTATTAATGCCGGCGATGGCCAGCATGAACATCCGACGCAAGCGATGCTGGATATGTTTACTATTCGCCGAGTTAAGCAACAGTTTGTTGGCTTACGCGTTGCTATCGTTGGCGATATTTTACATTCACGCGTTGCACGTTCGCAGATACTGGCTTTAAATATGCTCGGTGCCGAAGAAGTTCGCGTCATTGCTCCTAAGAGCTTATTGCCTGCACAAGTCGAAGATTTAGGGGTTTCTGTTTATTATGATCTGCAAGCTGGCTTAAAAAATGTTGATGTAATTATTATGTTACGTTTACAAAAAGAGCGTATGAATAGCGCGTTTTTACCCAGTGAAAGTGAATATTTTAAATGCTTTGGTTTATCTGATGAAAAGCTAAAAATTGCCAATAAAAATGCCATTGTTATGCATCCTGGCCCGATAAATCGTGGTGTTGAAATTGCGTCTAGTGTCGCTGATGGACCTCAGTCCGTTATTTTACAGCAAGTTAGTAATGGTATTGCGGTGCGCATGGCCGTTCTATCCATGACTATGAATGGCAATAGAGGGACAGAATAATGCGTATTGAAATTGTCAATGGGCATATTATTGACCCGAAAAATGGTATTGATCAACAAGGTTCGCTATATATTGCAGATGGTAAAATTGTCGGCATTATGCAAGCGCCTGAGGGTTTTACTGCTGAGACCAGCATTAATGCGCAAGGACATATTGTTTGCCCAGGTTTTGTCGATTTGAGTGCACGCTTACGTGAGCCAGGACAAAGCCACAAAGCAACCATGAAATCGGAAACTAAGGCGGCTGCAAGTGCTGGTTTTACCAGCCTTTGCATTCCGCCTGATACCTGCCCTGTTATCGATTCAGTTGCGATTGTTGAATTAATTGAGGATAAAGCTGAGAAATGTGGCTATCCCCATATTTACCCTATTGCCGCATTAACTCAAAAATTAGCCGGTACTGAGCTTAGCGCCATGCATGCTTTAAAAAAGGCAGGCTGTATTGCTGTCAGTCATGGCCATCATGCACTGCAAAACTTATTGGTTTTACGCCGAGCGATGGAATACGCGGCAACCTATAATTTATTATTAATCTATTGCCCTCAAGAAGCATCACTGAGTAATCATGGTTGCGCGCATGAAGGTGCGATGGCGAGCCGTTATGGATTACCTGGTATACCTGTTGCGGCGGAAACGATTGCTTTAATGCAGTGCATGGAATTAATTGAACAAACCGGGTGTCGTGTGCATTTTCAAGGCTTAAGCAGTGCGCGCTCAGTAGCTTTGATTGCCAAAGCTAAAGCCGCCGGCCTGCCGGTTAGTGCTGATGTTGCTATGCATCAATTACACTTGATTGACCAGGATATGCAACCTTACGATAGCTATTATCATGTTATTCCGCCTTTACGTAGCCAGCAAGATAGAGATGCTCTGCTAGTGGGTATACAGAACGGTACAATTAATAGTATTTGCAGTGACCACCAACCGCACGATGTCGATGCTAAATTAGGTGCATTCCCAGAAACGGAACCGGGTATTTCGGCATTAGAAACGGTGTTGCCGTTAATGTTGCGTTTGGTTGCACAAAAAACCTTAAGCTTAGCGCAGGGTATCGAAAAATTAAGTACTGAGCCAGCCCGAATTTTAGGCATTAATGCGGGTGATTTAGCGCTTGGCAGTATGGCTGATGTGTGTGTGTTTAACGCTAGCGAGAGCTGGCAAATAAACGCTGCAACATGGCAAAGTCGCGGTCAGAATACTCCGTTTTGGCAAGCAACAATGCACGGCAAAGTCGTCTGCACAATACAGGCCGGAAAAATAATTTATTCGGCAGAAAATTAAATGGGGTGAGGCTATGCGGCATAAACAATTAAGTTTATTGATATTAACTTTAAGTTTGGTCGCTTGCTCAGATGACTACACCCCCAGACCCACTTCATCGGGCAAAACTATCTATTTAGAGGCTTGCGCGAGATGTCACTCGGGCGAACCGGAAAATCCTAAAATGTATTATTGGTCCATTAACCCTAAAAATATTAATGCTAGATACATTGCTTATAAAGTCAATGCCGGCAGTTTAACTATGCCTAACTTTCCTAATATACAAGGCGAGAGTATGCGTAAGCTAAGTGAGTATGTATTGCAGCATAACCTTAAGGAGTAGCTATAAAATGAATTATTGCGCTAATATCCATCATGACTCCGCGAGTATTATTGATGACTTAAAAGGAGATCAGTCATGGCGAATTTTTCGTATTATTAGTGAGTTCACCGAAGGCTTTGATCGTTTGTCAGGTATTTGCGACGGCATTTCTATTTTTGGCTCTGCGCGACTAAGACCCGGTAATCCGTATTATCAAAAAACAACTGAAATCGCTCAGTTATTATCCGAAAATGGTTTTACCATTATTACTGGCGGTGGTCCCGGAGTAATGGAAGCGGCTAATAAAGGGGCTTTTCTCAAACATCAGAAGACGGTCGGGCTTAATATTGAGTTACCTCAAGAACAAGCGCCTAATCCTTATCAAACGGTTTCATTGGGTTTTCGCTATTTCTTTGTACGTAAAGTTATGTTTGTGCGTTACTCCATAGGTTATGTTTGTATGCCCGGTGGGTTTGGTACTTTAGATGAGTTTTTTGAGTCTTTAACTTTAATGCAAACGCATAAAATTTATCCTTTACCGCTCATTCTGTTTGGTTGTGATTTTTGGGGCGGCTTAGTTGATTGGCTTAAAAGCACATTAGTGCAATATGAAACCATTTCACTTGAAGATTTAAACTATATTAAAGTGACCGATGATCCTCAGGAAGTGTTAGAGATTATGTTAGAGCATCGAGCATGGAAACAAGAGCAGCGTCAAATGGGGCCTAAGGATAACGATTTAGCTGTGTAAGATTAGTCGCTAAATATTGCCTGGGAACAATGAGTTGCTAGCTTAGCAATGAGCATTTATTGAGTTCGACATTTGATACGGAGTGCAATAGCTTTAGCTATTGCTGTACCTGCCAAAAAAAGCTAAAGCTTTTTTATTCTTGCTCAAGTTATGAGTGCCCTATTTTTTAGTTTAATTTGTTTATGTTATTGGTTATTTTATACGGTACTTGTCGAAATTGTTTTATGTACGTTGCTTAGCTAATCGATAATAAATAGAGCCCTTGCCACGATAGATTATTTTTCAATGACATTCGTTAACTTAATAGCCGTGCCGCTGTAAATATTCAGAGATCCTCTGCTTATCTCCTTCTCCCTGAGGGAGAAGGTTGGGATGAGGTCAATAAATACAGGGGTGTCTGAATATTTACGTGACGCTAGGGCAAGCCAGTATTCAATAATGGCCGGCTAAATAGCCCCTGGTAAGCTGCCAGCCAAGATTTAACAAGAAAGATGAGTTTATAGCTTTGTGAGCATTTAAATGAAAACTGTAATGTTCATGTTGTTGCTATAATAGGCCATAACATTTTATTTTTAAGAGGCTTCCATGCGGAACTGGAAATTGTTACCTGCTTTTTTAACGGGGTTGTCAGTATTAGCTGTCATCATCTATATTTTATTTTATTTTGTTTTTCTCGATTTTTTCGTCGATTTATGGTGGTTCCGTTCGCTTAATTTTGAAGGCTATTTTTGGTTACGTCTACTCTACCGGTTTATTTTCTCGGGTGGTGTGACGCTGATCTTTTTCAGTATTTTCTTTTTTCATTTCTGGATTGCTTCACGCTATTTAGGATTAAGTCCTCCCGATGAAGTACTGGTAAGTGCTGATAAGCGCCGGCGCTTTCAGTCGTTTGCGGATACTTTTATGTATGGCTCAGTAAGGATTTATACGCCTTTATCCTTAATCTTAGCTATTGTCATTGCTATTCCTTTCTACAACCAGTGGGAAGCAGCTTTATTGTTTTTCTTTGGTAGTTCATCTGGTGTTACTGAGCCAGTTTATGGGCAGGATGTAAGTTTTTATTTATTTGCCTATCCATTCTATATGCTGATACAGCAAGAGTTACTCTATAGCGCTATTATCATGTTTTTTCTGGTTACCGCTCTCTATTGGATGGAGCATATATTTGTACCTAATCAGAATAAAGCTTATCCACTGGGCGTAAAAATTCATTTAACAATTTTAATTGGTTTTGTAACGTTATTTGTGGTTTGGGGTTTTTTCCTGGAACGCTTTTCTTTGTTGTATGTCAGCTCACATGAACCCGTATTTTTTGGTCCCGGATTTGTTGAGATACGTTATCAATTGCCGCTGATCTGGCTCAGTATAATTTCTATAATCGCGATATTTGTTGCTATTGTAATTTACATTTTCTCCGAACAACATCGCTCTAAAGTCCCTGTTTTTATTGGTATTGGTGGTTTTTTATTAGCGATAGGCTTACAAAATACAGCGTTTATTCCCAGCTTAATTAATACCTTAATTGTCAAGCCTAATCCTGTACTGACAGAAGGGTCGTTTATGGAAAGCAATATTAAAGCAACTCTTGATGCCTATGATTTAAAAAACATTAATATTGTTGATTATAAAGTTAAGCTAGATGCAAGTAAGGATATTGAGTTATGGGGCACGCAAAGGCGTTTTGAGAATATTCCTGTTTGGGATAGAGAGTATTTAATAGATGGCTATCAGCAATTGCAAGGCATTCGGCCTTATTATAATTTTGAAAGTGTCGATGAGGATCGGTACTACTTGAATAACCATATTCAACAAGTCAACTTATCTGCGCGAGAACTGAACACCAATAAATTGCCGGCGGCGGCCAAAAATTGGGAGAACCTTCATTTGCGTTATACCCATGGCTATGGTGCAGTAATAACCCCTGCCGCGCAAGACGCTGGGAAGCCAATTTTATGGTATTTACGTGATTTAAACATGCAATCCAACGTTGGATTTTCTGTTAAAACGCCAGATATTTATTTTGGTCAAGAAAAATATGATTATGCCATTGTCCCTAATGGTTTGGATGTCATGGGTTTAGCCGGCTCAGATAAAAGCGCGAATCAGGCTTATCAAGGGCAAGCAGGCATACCAATCCCTTCTATGTTTAGAAAGTTATTATTTGCTTTTTACTTGGGCGACGAGAAGGTTTTTTTCTCCACTAATATTTCTAAGCAGAGTAAAGTTTTATTAAGACGTAATATTATTGAAAGAATCAATACCCTTACGCCCTTTTTGCATCTTGATAAAGACCCTTACTTGGTCATGACCCAAGACCGATTTTATTGGATTCAAGACGCTTATACCTTGTCGGATAAATATCCAGTATCTAAATTTGCTAGTGATAACTTTTTAGCGAGCACAGAAAATTTTAACTATATCCGTAACTCGGTAAAAGTGGTTGTGGATGCCTATGATGGCTCAGTAAAATATTATATTTCAGATACAAAAGATCCGATTATTAATGCTTATCGTATTGCCTACCCCGGCGTGTTTAATCGCCTAGATACTATGCCCGGCGAGTTACGGGAGCATTTGCGTTATCCGCGTGAGCTCTATTTTATGCAAATGATGGTTTATGCCAAGTATCATCAAACAGATCCTGCCTTATTTTATGAGCAAGCTGAAACATGGCAATTTGCTAAGGTAAACAAAGCACCGGTTATGCCTTATTATCAAACCATGGATTTTGGGCACTGTAACGATAGAGAGGAGTTCGTTATGATTAACCCTATGACGCCCATTAACCGTAGTAATTTGAGTATGATTGGCGTTGCTGGTACTTTAGATACCGGAACTTGTGATAATAAAGATTACAAACCGAGCATCAATATCTACAAATTTGGTAAAGACATCCAAGTGAATGGGCCGGCTCAAGTTGAAGCCCTGATTGACCAAAACCCTGAAATTTCAGAGCAGTTCACTTTGTGGGATCAGCACGGTTCGACAGTAGCCAAAGGACGAATGGTTATTTTACCTATGGGTAATAACTCGATCTTATATGTGCAACCTATTTATATGATTGCAAATAAGAACAAGATACCAGAGTTAACCCGGGTTATTGTTTCCATTGGTAATCAAGTGGTCATGGATACTACCCTATGGTCAGCCTTTAAGAAGCTAAAATCTAAATTTATCCAAGATGTCAGCGATGGTAAGGGTTCTGGGACATCAAAAGAGTAAAAGGTTACTTCAGGAGCAACGCTTAATTAAAGACAAGGGTAAAAAGTGACGCTTGCATTTTGCGGGGGTGGCTTTAGGTAGACAACGCGACTACAGTTGATCGCGTATTGTTTGGTATCATCCTATGCTATTTAATCGTGCATTCTTGAGCAATGGATTGGCAATGAATGCAGCAAGCTTTGCAAGAAGTATACAAAATAACAATTGAGCAGGAATGATAAGCCTTAGCTATTTGCTGATTCGGAAATAGCTAAAGCTTGTCACGCCTATTATCAAGTAATATTTTCACTCTCAGTAAACTGCATAGCGTGTAATTTTGCATAAGCCCCTTGCTTAGCCATTAACTCTGCATGGGGGCCGCGCTCAATAATCTCACCTTGATCCATAACCAAAATGACATCTGCTTTTTCTATGGTTGATAAGCGATGCGCAATCACAATGGTCGTTCTATGTGCCATCACATGCTCTAAGGCTTTTTGGATATAACGTTCAGACTGTGTATCCAAAGCTGAAGTCGCTTCATCAAGAATTAAAATAGGTGAGTTTTTTAATAAGGCTCGTGCAATAGCTAAACGCTGTCTTTGTCCGCCAGATAACTGTATGCCATGTTCACCAATCTCAGTTTGTATGCCGTGGGATAAGGCGTCAATAAACTCAGTCGCATAAGCCTCTTGCGCAGCCTTTAATACAGCGGCTTCATTAACATGCCCGAGCACCCCATAGGCAATATTATTAAAAACCGTATCATTAAATAAAGTAATATTCTGTGTCACTAAAGCAATCTGCTCTCTTAAGCAATTTAAGGTGTATTGGTTGATTTCTATGCCATCAATTAAAATACGCCCCTGAGAATAATCATAGAAACGCGGAATTAAATTCGTTAAAGTCGTTTTGCCACTACCTGAAGCGCCGACAATCGCAACAGTTTGTCCCGCTTGAATAGTCAAGTTAATATTTTTTAACGCGAGTTTTTTAGCGTCGGGGTAACTAAAAGACAAATTTTCGAAAATTAAAACGCCTTTAGCTTTTGCCTTTTCAACAGTACCTTGATCTTGCTCTGGCTCTACATCTAAGGTATTAAAAATATCAGCTGCCGCTGCAATGCCTTTTTGAATATCATTATTTGCCTGAGCTAAAGATTGAATGGGCTTAGGTACCATAAATGCCGCTAATAAATAAGCGACAAAATCACCGGTACTCGCAGTGTCCATGATAGTGAGAGCCAAGAAAAGTAAAGCTGATAATGCAGATGCAATTAATAATTGCATAATCGGGTTTTGAATCGCTGCGACTAAGGCAACTTTTTGTGACTGCTGCTTATTAAAAAAGCTGACTTTTTTAAAGCGCTTTATTTCATAATCAGAGCCGCCAAAACATTTAACCACCCGACTGCCCATCACTAGTTCAGAGGTGATATGGGTCATATCACCCATTGAATCTTGCACGTTTTTACTTAAAGATCTTAGTTTTTTACTAACTTTTGTTACTAACACGGCAATAAAAGGGGCAATAACGAAAAAGATCAACGTCAATTGCCAATTCAGCCAAAGTAGATACCCTAATAAACCAATAGCGGTTAAGCCTTCTCTAATAAAAGTTCTCACTGAATCAGTAACGGCGCGCGTCACTTCTGCGACATTATAAGTAATTAAGGAAATTAAATGACCGCTATTTTGCGCGTCAAAATACTCTATAGATAGTTGCGTGTAATGATTAAAAATTTCTTGTCGGAGTTTATGTACAACATTCACCGAGACTTTAGCTAAAAAATAATTACCGAAAAAAGACCCGGTACTTCTAAGCAAAACCAGCACCATAATATAAACAGGCAAATACTTATTATCGGCTTTGTTTCCATGCTCTATGGTTTCAATAATTAATTTAACCAATTCCGCAAACAAAGGCTGGGCAACTGCTACAATAACAAACCCAAGTACGCTGACTATAAAGAACTTGATAAAAGGAACTACGTATTTAAGTAGGCGTGCGTAAATGTTAAAGCTTGAAGTTTTTTGTGTCATATGGAAAAATATTCAGATAATAGCATTAATGCCAGCTTAGCATGAACTAAAAATGACAGCAAAAATTCTATACTACTAAAAACTCAATGACTAAAATACTGACAATATTATTTTCGTTATCACTTGGCCTGATGCCTGCTTTAGTCTTAACTATCCATCATGGTGATAATATAGCGGCTATATCGCTATTTATATTGTCACTCATTCATTTAATACAGCATAGACCGATTAACTTCAGTTTAAATAATAAGGAAAAAATTTTAATTTTATCCTTAGCCTTACTGCCCATCATAATAGCCTTGGATGTGCTATTAAGAGATTTAAGGTTGAAGTATTTAGATTATTATTTACGCTTTATTTTAGTTATTCCTATTTATTTTGCATTACGACAAACAAAAGTAAACTTAAAGCCTTTTATTAACGGTATTCTTATTGGCGCCCTCGGTGCCGGAGTCTTTGCAATTTATCAAACTATGTTTATCGATGTCCATAATGTGCATGGGTATCTTATGAAAATAAATTTTGGTAATCTTGGCCTGCTACTTGGGGTAATGAGTATTACCGGATTATTTTTATTACCAGAAGTTTCTTATAAAAAAACATTAATCCTGCTTTGCCTACTCTCTTTTGGCTTTGGATTAACGGCGTCTATTTTATCTGGAACACGAGGTGGCTGGATTGCTATGCCCTTTTTTGTCAGTTTATTTATAGTTTATTTCCCAGCAAGCAAGAAAAGAAAACTCATAAGTATTGGAGCTTTAGCAATAATACTTATTATAACTTATGCCTCTAATGCCTATTTTAAGTCACGAACTGATGCAGCCTATAGTAATGCTGGCACTTACCTTTATTCTGCGGGTTCAAAAGCAGTTAACACCTCAGAAGGCATACGCTTTGAACTATGGAAAGCAGCATGGCTTATATTTACTGAGCAGCCTATTTTTGGGGTCGGTTCAGGACAGTTTAATGATATCCTCAAAGAAAAAATAGACGCAGGCGAAATACCAAAAATACCAGTACTTAACCATGCACATAATGAACCTCTACAGATATTAGCAACAACTGGCATAATCGGATTTCTCAGTTATATCTTTCTTTATGCAGGAAGCGCTTATTATTTTTATTGCTCCTTAACTCCAGACAGTATTTATAAAATAAGATATTTAAGTCTCTTAGGGCTTATATTAGTGGGTGGATTTCTTATTTTTGGCCTTACTAATTATTCTTTTGGCCATCAAGTAATGGTTTTATTTTTTGCAGTAATGGTGGCTAGTATTGCAGGCATGATTAGGAATATAGAGCTCAATGAAAATGCTTAATAATTTAACTAACAAAATTGTTTATTTAGCGGTACAGGTGTTGTGAATTAACCATGAAAAATAATAACTGGGCCATGCTTTGTTTATCTCCTGCAAAAGGAGGACTAGAAATGCTTGCGGTAGATAGCGTTAAAAATATAGCTCAGTTCGGCTATGCGATAGCATTAGAAAAAAGCTGGGTGGCAGAATCATTATCTAATTTAACGGATAGAAATATTTACCTTTCTGCAAAGCTCGGTATACGATATTTGCCTTATTTTACTGCGCTGAAAATTGCTCAATGGATTAAAGGAAATAATATTTCGCTGCTCCATATTCACTGGGCAAAAGACCTTCCATTAGCGGCACTGATTAAGAAAATATTAATCGCAAAGCACTATAAATTACAACTGGTCGTAAGCCGACATATGTCGTTACCGCATCCCAAGAAAAGTCTATATCATCGCTGGATATACAGCTCTGTTGATGCTTATATCAGTGTCTGTGATTTTGTACATGAGCAGGCAAAATCTAATCTACCAATATCAACCGATAAGCTGTATAAAATCTACCCCGGGGTTGATGCAGCCGAACAATCAAATCACTTGCCTTTTGTTATTGACTCGAAAAAAAACAATATTATTGTTTTAGGGCGCCTTGAACCAGTTAAAGGGCAGCATTTAATGCTACAAGCTTTAGCGCATTTATCTAAACCGAATATACATTGTTATTTTGTCGGACAGGCGATGGGCGAAAGTTATTTAACTGAACTTAAAGCTTTGGCAAGTTCCTTAGGAGTTACATCAAACGTTACATTTTGTAATTTCATACCACAACCCGCACAATATTTAGCCCATTTTGACGCGTTAATTTTAACCACACGTTGCGAAACTTTTGGCTTGGTTCTTATTGAAGCGATGAGAGCGGGTATTTTAGCTATCGGATCAAGAGCTGGTGGAGTCACCGAAATAATTGAGCACCAGAAGACTGGCCTATTATTTGCCACAGAAAATGCAAGCGCCTTAGCTGAACAACTGGAATGGTTTATTGCACATCCCTCGGAAATAAATACCATTGCTTTAGAGGGTAAAAAAAGAGCGGAGCAATTATTCGATAAAACAGCTAATTATCGGCTTTTAGAAAATACCCTTGAAAAGCTATAAGCCGATCTCCTTAGAATTAATCCAGAGACAATACTATAACCTAGGAATTCTAATTAAGATTATATGTCTTGGTAGCAAAATTATGAACAGGCAGGTCAATTTATTTCTTACTGCGTGTAAAAGAAAATCCAAAGTTATAATAAAGGTAAAATTTTGTCTATTCTCACTCTGTTTTTCAGGTCTTAAAATAAATTGCTCCCATATTCTGCGAGCTAGGTAAACAGTGAACAACCAACTAAGCAATCGACCTGCTTAAATGCATCGGAAGCTGAGTAGTAGAAACTTATTATCGTGGCAGGTAACCTATGCTTTATGATTTGCTTGTTTCAATATTTAAAGCAATCTAGCTGTTACGAGGAAGAGGCGCAATTAACCTAGTATTTAGAATCGAAGACATGATGGCATTCTTAGAACTATCAAAATTCATTTCTAAAAATTGTCAAATGTAGATATAAACGATAAATAGTTGGAGGCGTTTCTTGGATAACATTAGAAGTAATACAGCAATTATATGTTTATCACCCAATTTAGGTGGTATGGAACTAAGCACAATAAAATTGGCTAAAAAATTAAGCCCCTATACTCGAGTTATTGTCATTGCAAAAGAAAATGGATTTATTGCAAAAAACAGTAATGAGTATGTCGGGGGGAATATTTCTCTAGAAAAAATTTCTTTTAGGTCATCTCTAAGTTTGTCTATAATACTTAAAACAAGAGATATAATTAAAAAATATAATATAAAAAATGTTATTTTTTTTGGGGCAAGCGAACTAAAATCATTATATTTTTCTTTTTTATATTTTGATATAAATCTTATAATAAGGCATGGCACAACAAAAACGAAGTCTAAAAAAAATGGGTTTCGTCGATTAATTTATAATAGAGTAAATTATCATGTTTCGACATCAAAGCATATATTTAATAATGTGCAAAAAATAATTCCATTTGGCAAAGCGACAAAAGAGTGCATTATCTATCCATCTATAAAATATTCACCTAGCCAAAATAGTAATGATTCTAATGATATTAGATTGCTTCATACCGGCCGAATCACTGAGGGAAAAGGACAGCTCGATGCTATTAAAGCTTGTAAGACACTAGTAGAGAATGATATATATTTTTATTTCAATATAGTTGGTGGTTATGAAAACGAAAAAGATAAAGATATTTTTTTAGATTTTTATAAGACAGTATCGTATAAAAATAGTATTAATATTACGGGTCATGTAGACAATGTTATAGATTTTATCGAGCACTCTAACATATTTATCTTTCCAAGCTATGGTGAGGGATTTGGGAATTCTTTTGTTGAAGCCTTATCAGCTGGGTTAGTATGTATTTGCTATGAGAATACCACATTTAAAGAGTTTAAAAAATTAGGATTTTATATGCATATTGTTGAAGATAGAAGCATCAATAAACTACAAGAAAAACTACTGTACGTAGCACAAAATATAGCTTATGAAAAAGAAAAGTCGAAAAAAAATATAGATTTAGTTAAGACACTATTTAATGAAGAAAAAGAAACAAAAAAATACTTAGATATTTTGCAATGATCAACAAATTAGTGAAAGATACCAGTTTTAAATATTACTAACGGTGTTGTTAATAGCCAACAGAATTTAGCTACTTTTCTAGGCTAAAAATCAGTTATTGAGATTTAATTTCAGTCGATAACGTTTACCTTCTAGCATCAAAATATGTGAATGATGGTCGGGTTTTATATAATCTATTGATAAGTTGAAATAGGCTGTGCTACTTTGTTTGTTCATTCATTCATCGGTAAATAGCCCTGCTCATCAATGATTAACACATCGAATTTCACTATTTGGCTGATTTTCTTTTTTAGATTGCTTTTTAATGCGGTGAATTCTAAGGCTTCCATCAGACTGAGCGCTGCCCAATTGAATGTTTTTTCAAGTTAATCAAAAAAGCAGGCCATGATCTAGAATCTTGGCAGTCAAGAAATAGGGTTAGCGATAGCGAAATGCTTACTCCTTATCAGTATGGCTTGTGTGACCGTTTGGGAAATGGCGGCCGCGCAAGCAAACAGCGCAGAAGCTTTGCGTGTATTTCGTATCAAATTAAGTGGAAGGCAAATGAAATCGCGGACATCATTTACTCAGCCTGCATTATTGTCTGGGCTATGGGTATTTCTTTCAATGCAAGAGGTCTTGGATTACTATTTTTCTGACCAGTTAGCCGAGTTACGGGAAACTGCCAAGGATTTTTTCTGATGCAACTTATGTAGATACCTATGCCCTGAGGGAGAAGGCTGGGATCAGGGGGGATAAATACAGGGGTGTCTGAATATTTACAATGGAATACGGCCCTTAGCATTAAGAGTCATTGTATATGGCGGTATCTGACTATTTAGGCTGTGCATCTCTTTTTCCAGTCGATGCTGGAGTCTACGTTTTTTTCTATATATTTAGCATCACACCATATCGTTAGATCGCCTAGCTGAACAAGTAAACCATCACATGCTAACCCGTTGGGTCGCTCGCTATTTTGACTTTTTCGCTGATTCTAATGCATTATCAAAATTATTAATTCAAGCACTTATAACTGGCTCCTTAAAACCCCTGATGTCATTAGTCGCAATTAAATCAATTTTTTCTATTTATCCAGCAATGCAACTATTAATACTAAAATACCATATAATTAAACCATCTTTTGCACTACCCTTTATAAAATTAAACACATGAAGATAGTCGTTACCTCTCCCTATAAAAGTGCTGATATTCAATACCTTTTAAACGCAATCCATAACACTGGCCATGTCGAATATCAAGGGCGTAATACAGTTAAGTCAATTAAAGTAGGCGACAAAATATGGAATGTTAAGATTTTCAAAATCCCCCATTTACTCAATAAATTTGTGTATCGCTACTTTAGAAAGTCTAAAGCGCAGCGCTCTTTTGAATATGCACACAAACTACTGGAAAAGGGCTTTTATACGCCTAATCCTATTGCTTTTGCTGAACAAAGATCGGCTCTATTTTTGTCCGAGAGCTTTTATATCTCTGAGCATTTAGATTGCCAATTAACCTTTAGAACTTTGATCCATGAGCCGCAATACCCTGATAGAACTCGCATTCTAAAGGAGTTCACCGCTTTTACTTATAATTTACAGGAAAGTGGTATTCATTTTATAGATCACTCTCCCGGTAATACCTTGATTGTTAAGCAAAAAGATGGCAGTTATAAATTCTATTTAGTTGATTTAAACCGGATGAGCTTTAAGCCATTAAGTTATCAAACACGCATCGAAAACTTCACTCGTCTAGCGCTCACTGAAGATATGCTGGAAATAATAGCCTTAGAATATGCAACACTTTGTCAAAAAGCATATCAAGATGTTTACAATGATATGCTAAATGCTAGTCATAAATTTCAGAACAAACGAGTAAAATTATCTGCTCTAAAAAAGAAATTCAAACCCTAGTTTTAGTCTGCGTATTTAGCAAATAGTTACCTCATGAAGCAAACAGTTTATAACTAAAAACTCTTTGTAGCCCGTTATGGGGCTTGCGAAACATGAGAGGCTGGTGCCCCTTATCCACGCATGTTATAAACTTCATGCAGGCTACATTAGATTTATACGCTTGTTTAATAATAGCTGAGCGTCTGCGTAATCAGCAATAGTTATGATGTATACCAAGACTAAGCGGCTAGTGGAGGCGTTATACTTTATCGTAACTAAACGCATAAACATCTTCTGGTGGTTTATTG
>JACUUF010000178.1 GCA_014859465.1 Methyloprofundus sp. | reverse complement strand
TTACAAAGACCTCAAGGTCTTTGTAAAAGACCGCCCAGGCCACGACATGCGCTATGCCATTGATGCCAGCAAAATCCAACGCGAACTCGGCTGGACACCACACGAAACTTTCGAATCTGGCATCCGCAAAACCGTACAATGGTATTTAGATAACCAGGCCTGGTGCCAACACGTGCAAGATGGCAGTTACCAAAGAGAACGATTAGGAAGTAAACAATGAAAGGCATCATCTTAGCATGCGGCTCCGGCACACGGATTTACCCGATTGCGCTAGGTGTATCCAAATAATAAATACAGGTTTATAACAAACAAAAATCTATTGTTTACCACCTGTTTTTATTTTTTTTGTAAATATATTTTATTGGAGTTTATTTTGAAATACAGAGTATCTAACTTAATTATGGCTGGATTCCTATATCTATTCTCTAGGTTTGGGGTGCTTTCATCGTTATATTACATTTTTAATACAGCATTTGTTTTTGAAAATAGGGCTGTCCTTTCTGGGCGCTTCTATTATTACTATAATTTACACTTTAAAAAAAGTGTACCTGCTCTTTTGAGAAGAAATATACACCGTATTGAAAAAGGTTTGATTATGAAGCCTAGAAGAGACGTGTTTGCTAACAAGTATATTGTTGAAACAATGGAGTGTTTCTTAGAATGTGTAGAAAAAAAGATTATAGATAGAAATGAAGCGAAATGGGCAGAAGACGTTCTTGAAATATACTTTGAGTCTGTTCAGAATGAAAGCAATAATATTGTGTATTCAATGAGTTTATTTGAGAAAGTAAAGAAATTAAGCATCAAAGATGAATCAGAAGCTGATAATTTTTCGCCGTATATATATAAAGACTTGGAGAAAACAGAAGTAAACTATGATGAAATTAAAGGTTTATTTTTAAAACGCCGTTCAGTTCGCTGGTTTAAAAAGAAAGATGTGCCACTGGAGTTAATCGAACAAGCAGTAGATGCCGCAGTGTTTGCACCGACAGCTTGCAATCGACAACCATATTCTTTCCACATAGTCACTACGAAAGATACTGCTGTATCAGTAGCAAAAACTGCTGTTGGTACAAATGGCTTTGCTGAAAATATTCCTTGCATTATAGCAATAGTCGGTGATTTATCAGCTTTTTCTGGGGAGAGAGATAGGCATTTGATTTATATTGATGGGTCATTAGTAGCTATGCAGTTAATGCTTGCTATGGAAACTTTGGGTTTATCAACCTGCCCAATAAATTGGCCAGATAAGGCCTCTGCAGAATATGATATACGTAAAATATTACACTTAAAAACTTATGAACGGCCTGTTTTATTACTTGCTGTTGGTTATGCTCTGGATGATGGTGGTATTGCTTATTCACAAAAGAAAAACTCTACCAGTTTAGTAAAAGTTTATTAATCAATTGGAATTTTATGATTGTTGAAATAAGACGGGCAATTTTTGGAAATAAGGGTGCAGAGTTGATGTTGCACTCAGTTATTGAAAAAATAAAAGAAAGGTTTCCAGATGCTGAGTTTGCTATTGAATTAAATCGTCGCAAGGGGTACTCGAATAAAATTGAGTCTTTGGGGTGCTATAAAAAAGTACCGGATTGGAATAAGAGGTTGTCTTGGGCAATTTTGTACCTACTTCCAAGGCCTTTCTTAAAGAAACTTGGGTACGTATTTCTTGATGATATTGATGTTGTTCTTGATGCAGCTGGGTTCGCATATAGTGATCAGTGGGGCAATGGTCCGATGGATGAATTGGCCAACCTAACCAAGCGATGCAAAAAAACAAACAAAAAATTTATTTTATTACCTCAGGCATTTGGTCCCTTCAATGATAAAAGAAATAAAAGATCATTGATTGAAGCTGTACAAAATAGCGATTTAATATTTGCACGTGATCAAGTGTCTTATGATTACATAGTCCACGAAGTTGGTAAATCGCCAAACCTTTTCATTGCGCCAGACTTTACTAACTTACTTAAAGGTATTGTGCCCGATTACTTTGATAAGGCGATACACCAAGTTTGTTTGATTCCTAATGATCGCATGTTGGATAAAATGCCAGCTGAAAAACGCTCAATGTATTTACCTTTAATGGTATCAATAGCAAAGTATCTGAAGTCAAAAGAGAAAAATCCATTCCTGCTGATTCATGGAGGTAAGGCCGATTATGAATTAGCCAAAAAAATATCTGATGCAGTCGAAGGCATCCCTATCGTTTTAGAGGTAGATCCGCTAAAAATTAAAGGTTTAATATCTGTTTGTCATTCAGTTATAGGTAGCCGGTTTCATGGACTTGTTAGCGCACTAAGTCAGCATGTTCCTTCATTAGCTACTGGGTGGAGCCATAAATATGAAATGCTTTTTGAAGATTATCATATGGAGGATTTTTTACTAGACCTCAATACTACGGAAAACCAATTACATGAAAAGATTGATCTTCTAATAAATGAAGAGTCAAGAGCAAGGATTATTTTAGAGCTTAGCCAAGCTTCTGAACTACTTAAGTCAGAATCAGAAAAAATGTGGGTAAAAATCTTAGATGTTATTGATAGTAAATAGTTTTTATTAGATTGTGAAGTAAAGTGTTTTAAATATATTGATGTCAATATTAAATTCTAATTAACTGCAGGATTTAGCGTGAAAAATTTATCTTTACCTTTCTTTTCAATTGTAATTCCTGTTTATAACAAAGAGCTTCATATTGCTAGGGCGCTTAATTCAGTTATGTCTCAGACATTTCAAGATTTTGAAGTCATCGTAGTTTGTGATCCCTCAACGGATAATAGCAATGCTGAAGTTGAGAAGTTTCAAGACCCCCGCATTAAGGTTTTTTATCGAAATGAACCGGGGCCGGGCGGTTATGCAGCACGTAACTTAGGGATTGAAAAGGCTCAGGGAGAGTGGATTGCGTTTTTAGATGCAGATGATGAATGGTTGCCGACTCATTTAGAAAAAATGCATGTTTTAAGTCAGAAATTTCCTGATGTAATGATGTTGGGAGCGGGTTGGGAGTCGAAAAGTGTACAAAAAAGTTCAATCGATAAATATAGCCGACAGCACCCAAATGCAGATTGTCATTTGGTTACACTTTTAGAGTATTTACAGAAAGGCTTACACGGTTCTAGGCCAATTCACACTAGCGTGGCATGTGTAAAAAGATCGTCCCCAATGATGAACGAGCTGTTTATTATTCACCCTGAAGTAAAAAGGGGGGGGGATTTATTTGCGTGGCTAAAAATGCTTTGTTTTCACAAGCAAATGGCATGGAGTAACCATGTTGGTGCTTTATACTATACGGACGCGTTAAATATGGTGACTAAATCTGCACCGTCAACAGCTTATTTAATGAGCGAAGAGGTTTTTAAATCTTTAGCATCAATGTTGAGCACCGATGAAAAGTTGTGGCTGCAAAAGTATTTTAATCGTTGGCTGAGAAATGATTGGAAGTCGAATATTCATCGTGGTTGCCAAAACTTCAATTTAGCCGCCAAATTATATTGGCGTGGTGATTTTTTATATGCACTTGTTTTGTACATCACAACTGTTTGGCCGCAGAATTTAAGAAAACTATTTGGCTTTAGTGGACGAAAATATTAATGTCGATATCTGAACCTATACAAGAAATGGCAACAACAAAAAAGAACGTAAAAGTATCTGTAATTATTCCGACATATAAAGATTGGGATAGGGTTTTTATTTGTTTGGATGCATTAAGTAAGCAGACTTACCCACAAAATGATTTTGAAGTAATCGTTGTGAATAATAATCCAAAAGGAAATGTTCCAAAATTGGATTTATTGCCAAATGTCGTGATTATTGAAGAAGCACAGCCAGGTTCTTATGCAGCTCGAAACACTGGGATAAGCCATTCAAATGGTGATGTTTTGGTTTTTACCGATGCCGACTGTACCCCGGATGTTAAATGGTTGACTGAAGGCGTAAAAGCCATTGAAAATGGAGCGGACAGGGTAGCGGGGCTTATAAGCCTGGAACAAAGTCCTAAAAATAGGCAAACGGCCGCCGAAATTTACTCAAAAGCTTTTGTTTTTGACCAATTTAAACGAGTTAAGAAAGGCGTAGCTGTAACGGCTAATTTGTTTGTTAAAAAAGATGTTTTTGATAGGGTTGGACAGTTTAACGAACAACTAATGTCTGGTGGTGATTTCGAGTGGAATGAGCGAGCAACAAGCTTGGGCTGTAATATTGTTTACTCGCCAAATGCAAAAGTTACGCATCCTTCGCTAAAAACGATTAGTGAATTACTCAAAAAAGAGCGCAGGATTGCGGGTGGTGTAATTACGCGAAAGAAAATGCGAGGCGAAGGGATTTCGGTTTTATCTCTTGTTAGAAATCTATTTCCACCCGTTAGAGTTTTATTTAGATTATTAAAAAGAAAAGATTTAACGCATTACGAAGCCTTCATTGCATTTTCAGTTCACTACTTTCTGAATGGTTATAAGCAGTACAGCAAATTTTTAATATATAGTGGGTTGCGTGGTGTTACGAGGTGCTAAAAACCATAGGATGCATGGCAAAAACCGTATGACTAATAACCCTGCAAAACCAATGCTAAGTGAGTTGACTAAAATATTTATTATTTCAGCTTCATTTTGGTCAGTTTTTCTATCAAAGTTGGTCTCGTTCGAGACTATTTTTACGCTATTACTCATTTTTGCTATTTTGGTCTTTAGAAGGCCTTTAAAAGAAGCGTTGATTTTTCCTTGGCAATGGTTATTGGTATTAGTGAGTTGTTTTATTTTCCTCGCACTTGCTCCAATGGCTTGGTTTTTACCGCTAGGAGATTCATCGTTAAACCTAGTGAATGCAAGGTTTACCGCACTTTTAGTTTTTGTTTATATATGGGTTATGTTCTGGCAATTACGACCTTCGGAAGATGTGATTTGGTGGGGGATAATCGGTGGTTCATTTGCTATCATTTTTGCACTGGGTTATGAGCTTTATTTGCTGGGAGATTATGCAAAGTTATTTACGCATCGATTTGGTTCGGCGGCTACCCCTCATGTATTGCGGTTTGGCATCTATAGCAATTTGTTTTTAGTTGTGTTGTTGGGTGGTTTTATTTGGGCGATCAAAAAAGGCAGTTTAACGACCCTAGTGCTGATTTTTTCTATATTTGTTGCACTTAGTGCCGTCATTCTTTCAAACACTCGTTCAGCTTGGGCTGGGCTGCCTGAAGCATTAATTGTGTGGGCATTATTTTATTGGTTCCACTTTAAACAAAATAAGCCTAAAAGCATAAAAAAAACCTTAATTATGATGTTATTGGTTGTGGCTAGCGTAGTGACTATTGTCACTCAATTTGGTGACCGATTTGAAAAACGATGGGATGCGATGGTCGTGGATTTTAACGATTATCTTAGTGGAACTGGTTCGGGCGGAAGCGTTGGATTGAGATTAGTCATGTATGAAGTTGGTATAAAAGGCTTTTTAGAGAACCCCTTAACAGGTGTGGGCGTTGATAATGCTGAACAAAAACAGCAGGAGCTCTCAGCACCAATTATGCAAAGAATATATGGTAAACCAAGGGCCTTTTCAAAAACGCACTTACATAACCAGTTTATTCAGGAGGCCTATACTCGAGGGATTCTTGGGTTGTTATCTTTTGTTATCACGCTTGGTTATTTGCTGTTATTTTTTGGCAAAAATATAAAAAATAGTGCACAACGACATAATGGCTCAAGTTCACCATGGGCATTAATGGGACTATTGTTTGTGATTAGCGGATCTATTTCAATGCTTACAGAGGCCTGGTTGCATTTACGTTCAGGCGTGGTGTTCTTTATCTTTTTCGCGACCTTTTTTGTATTTTTAGTTCAGCAAAAAAATGCAGGGCGCTTGGGTGCAGGTTCATAGGGAGCTATTAAATGCATTGGCTTAAATACTTAAAAAATTATAAAAAGGTCAAGGGCGGCGAAGAACGCTTGTTTATGACTATTTTGTGTCGCAATGAAGTCGATATTATTGGGGCGAATATTAAAACCCATGCAGCATTGGGCGTGGATACATTTATTGTTATGGATAATGGTTCAACCGATGGCACTCGTGAATTGTTGGACGAATTAGCTAAAGATTACCATGTTGTGATTATTGATCAGCCATCACAAACCTATCAGCAAGCATTGTGGATGAAACAACTTGTTTATAAAGCGCGAGACTTAGGTGCGAATTGGGTTATTAGTAATGACGCCGATGAGTTTTGGATACCGCAGGACTCGACTAAAACATTGAAGGAATATTTGACTTATTCTGACTCGGTGGTCACCGTACCAAAAAGTAATGTACTGCTTACGGAAGACTCATTGAGTGATGATTTTCATTTTTCTCAGTTAAAGTTACGCATAAAATATCCGATGCGTTATCCGCTTGAGGCGAGAATTGAGGAGCAAAATGTTTCTATATTTTTTAATGAAACACCGGCTAAAGTTATCGTTAATCCAAATGGATTTATAAAAATTAGCGGTGGAAATCATCGTGCTAAACATATTGGCAACCCAATGACCCAAAGGGTTGAAAACGGTATTCGGGTTTATCATTATCCAGTTCGTTCATGGGCGCATTTTGAAGAGTCGATAAAACATCGTCGTGAATTGTTAAAAAACCCGAATGCTAAAATGGGGCAACACTATCGTCGCTGGGTAAAATTGCTTGATGAAGGGGGGTTGCACGAAGAGTATCAGCGTTTCATTATCCCCAATAGTGATATTCCAGTTTTAAAAAAATATGGATTGGTGACAGAAGACAATCTTCCTAGTTTAAGAATAAAGGTATAAAACAATGAAAATTGCCGTTGCCGGAACCGGTTACGTTGGCTTATCGTTAGCCGTATTA
>JACUUF010000177.1 GCA_014859465.1 Methyloprofundus sp. | reverse complement strand
AGCTATATTGGGTGAGGATGCGAATTTAATCGCAAGTCGCTAACAGACCACCAGGCCTGGTAGGGGTGGTTACAAACCCCAGGGTCTGGCTTTAATCCCGCTAGATCTCCGTCTCAACTTCAGTCTCAACCAACCCCCAAACCCTGTCATAAACCTTAAGCCTTTGGTCTTCAAACCAGGCCTGGTGGTTAGTCTCGTCTAGCCATTGGCAGGTTTAAGCCCGTTTTTAACCGTCTTTTATCTGCGCCCACCTGTGTCTTTAAACCCAGAATTTAAGCCGCGTCAGTCTGATGCTTTTACGCCCATATTTTTATCTAAATAGTCAATTTTTTTTCTAAAGATATTTCTGCCGTGCCGTTAACTAAATTGAAGGCTGACAATACAGTCTCATTAATAAAGAAATAACACACACAACACACAAGGAAGAAAACCATGGCACTAGTAATCAATACCAATATGGCCTCTCTTAACGCCCAACGCATCTTGGGTAGCACCTCAGCCGAGCAGGGCACCGCGATGGAGCGTTTAACCTCAGGCTTAAGAATTAACCGTGCGGCCGATGATGCGGCTGGTTTAGCCGTGGTGACCGGTATGACCACGCAAATTCGTGGCACCGACATGGCGATTCGTAACGCGAATGATGGCATTTCGATTGCCCAAACCATTGATGGTTCGTCAGAAGAAATTGTCGATATTCTGCAGCGAGTGCGCGAATTGGGTATTCAATCGCTTAACGATACCTACTCAGATGTCAACCGCGAACAAATGGATTTAGAGGTTCAGCAGCTTAAGCTTGAGATGGATCGTATCGCCGTCACCACCAAATTTAACGGTCGCCCAATTATGGCCGACGAGTTAGGCATTGGTTTGCAAGTGGGCTGGGAAACCACCGGTAACGACCGCATTGTGGTGAATACCAAAGACATGTCAACCGCCGAACTGTCCAACTTTAGCGCTTATTTATTAGCCCCACCTGCGGCTGACCTGCTTGTAGGCGAAAGCTTTATTGTTGATGTAGGGGCCACTTTACTTGGGGCAGCTGAAAACATAACTGTTGGGCCGGCCACTGAAGACCTCACGCCTCAGCAAGTGCACGAACAACTTGCGGCCCTTATTAATGACAATGCAAACCTCAAAGAGGCCGGGGTCACCGCCGAATACAATCCGGTTGATGGCACAATTATGTTGGTGAGCACCATAACAGACTTGGTTGCGGCTGATTATGCGGCGGGAGCAGCGACTGATCTGGGTATAGGTGTGGTTACGCAAGATTACGACATCTCGGTTAACTCAATCAATATCTTGACGCAGGAAGATGCCACGCGTGCTATTAATACGGTAGATCGCGCACTAGAAATTGTGAACGAATATCGCGCCGAAGTTGGGGCCTTGCAAAACCGTTTGGAATACACCGTGTCCAACTTAAGCAATATTAACGAAAACATGAACGCCGCCCGCTCGCGTGTATTAGATGCCGACTTTGCCAAAGAAAGCGCTAACTTAGCTAGAACGCAGGTTCTGCAACAAGCGGGTATGAGTATGCTAGGGCAAGCGAATCAGCAGTCGCAAAGCGTGTTATCGCTCCTGCAATAAGGGCACTAGGCGGCCAAAACGAACAGGGTTAAAAATAAAACACAAAAAAACCTAAAAAAACCTTAAGTCTTTTCAATCTAGGCCGATACCTTTTTTAGAAGGTTTGAAAGCCTCGGTTAATAATAGCCCTACGGGGTCATAATAGAGCGGTAAAAAGGAGAGTTATTATGTCAATGGTAATCAACACAAACATGGCGTCTTTAAATGCCCAGCGCATTTTAGACAAAACCTCACAAGACCAAGGCACCGCGATGGAGCGTTTGACTTCGGGTTTGCGTATCAATAAAGCGGCGGATGATGCCGCCGGTTTAGCGGTAGCGACCGGTATGACCACTCAGATCCGTGGTACAGACCAAGCTTTACGTAACGCGAATGATGGCGTATCGATGATTCAAACCATCGATGGTTCGGCCGAAGAAGCCACCAATATCCTACAACGTATGCGTGAATTAGGCGTGCAATCGCTTAACGAAACCTACAACGACACCAACCGTTTGCAAATGAATGAAGAATTTAAACAGTTAAAGTCAGAAATTGATCGTATTGCGGAAACCACTAAGTTTAACGGTCAGCAGGTTTTAGCAGAGCAAAAGGCCGTTGATATTCATGCTGGCTGGGAAACCACAATTAATGACAAAATCACCATTAACACAATCAACATGTCTGCTTCAGCACTCGGTGGCTCTGTAGATACTGGCGCGGTTTTAGTTTCTGCACCAACAGGCAATTTTAGTGCTGCTGCGGCTGAAGATGGTTACGCGCTTACAATAGGTGCTACATTTGCTGGTGCTAATGATAGCCTTGCAGCTGCGCAAGATTTCACAGTTACATATGGTGAAGAAGTCAACGGTGTAACCGTGCTGACAGCCAAGCAGGCGAATGAAGCGATGGCTTTCAAGATTAACTCTAGTGATGAGCTTGCTGATGCAGGTATTTATGCCCAGCTAGACAAAACTGATGGAAGTTTTACATTAGTGTCTTCTGTTGAAGGTAACTTAGTGAACACTGATGTTGCTGCTGCTGCTGCTGGTAATGATGTTACTCTTGCTGTTGACGACACGGTTGATAATTTTAAAGTGGCAGGGTTGGATTTACTTGATGTAACCACCGTAAATAATGCAAAAGTAGCGGTGGATTCAATTGATGTTGCGTTAGGTACAATAAGTGAATACCGTTCACAAATTGGTGCCTTGCAAAACCGTATGGAATACACCATCTCTAACTTAAGTAACGTTAACGAAAACATGAACGCCGCGCGTTCAGCGATCGAAGACGCCGACTTTGCTCGCGAAAGCTCTAACCTTGCGCGTACTCAGGTGCTACAACAGGCCGGTATGAGCATGTTAAGCCAAGCGAACCAAAACTCGCAAAACGTGTTATCACTATTGCGTTAATCGTCACTAGGATAGCTTAAGAGAAGGAGGGGTGAACATGGACATTGAACTCAATACCATCTCCCCTTCTGTTGCTAAGAAAGCAACGGACGCGAACCCAGCCTTAACCGGTTCGGGTTCGCTCCCAGCCTCCTCGCAACAGAAACAGAGCCAATCCGTTGAATCGGCCGCCAAACCGGCGGCCGAAACTCAACCGACCGATCTACAAGTATTGGACAGTATGAACCAGCGTTTTGATCAACTCAATATTGGGCTGATGTTTTCGGTGGATCAGGATACCCGTACCGCGGTGGTGAAGTTGGTGGATAAATCAACCGATGAGGTGGTCAGGCAGTTTCCGACCGAACAATCGTTAAGAATGGTGCAAGCCATTCAAAACTATTTAAATTCGGTTAGCCAGGGAGACTTGCAAAATAATAAGGGTTTGACAGGCGTGTTAATCAATGAAATCATATAACTATTAATAAGTTAGATGATGGAGGCTGTGATGGAATTAGCGGCAGCGTCTGGGGTAAACCCGCAAAGTTTTACAAGTCGTTACGATCTAAAGCAAACAGGGCCGGGTGGCCAAGCTCTAGCGCTTAAAACCGAGCTAACGCCAGCCGTTAATCCGGGTTTAAGCCAAACTGAGCCAACCCAGCCGGCGCCGTTATCGCGCCAATTGCTTGATGAGCAGTTGGCCTTAACCAATCAGCAATTACAATCGTTAGGCCATTATTTGAGGTTTGAGCGAGATGAAGACACCGAGCGTTTGGTGTTGTTTATTCGCGATACCCAAACCGATCAGATTGTAAGGCAGATACCGTCAGAAGTGTTGTTGAATATTTCTAAACAACTCGCTGACTATTTACAGACTTACGGCGCCAACGCGCCTAAGTCTTTACCTAATTCCTTAGGGCTAGGTCAGTTGGCAGATGCCAAGGCCTAGTTTAAATTTTGTTGTTTTCTTGTGTGTTAGCGGTCTTTATGGCCGCTTTTTTTATTTTTAAAATTCAATGCCCCTCAATTAACCCCCTCGCTGATCCACTAATTAATTCAGGTTTACGCGCTCACTTCAGCATACCTCAGTTTAAGCGAATTCTTTGATTGGGTTTTAGTTGGGTTTTGGTTAAAGTATTGCGTGAATACGCCGTTAACTAGACTATAGTTGAACGCATGGCCTGGTTTTCGCTTATTAACCATTTGCCCAGATAGGAGTCGCATCATGAGTAATGAAATTGGTAGCACGCTGTTAAATAATTTGACCAAAAGTTCGTTTGACGTCGGTAATATGGCAAAAGTATTAGCCGAAGCCGATGTGGCAGGCCCACGTCAGATTTTGGCGCGCAACGAAACCAAATACAATACCGAGTTAGATGCCCTGACTTATCTGCAGGCAAATTTGTCGGCGTTTAACTCCTACGCGAAAGATCTGACCTCGCCTGCTTTGTTTAACCAGTATGGTGTCAACTCATCCAACGATTCGATTGTAAGCGCCTCGGTAAGCGGCAAACCCGCCGCCGGTAATTACAATATCGAATCGCTGCAATTGGCGCAGGCACATACCGTGGTAACTGGCACCAAATACGGTTCGCGTAGCGATACCATTGGCATGGGTGAGTTGCTGATTAATGGCCAAAAAGTGCTGGTGGACGAAACCAATAATACGTTGGAAGGTTTGCAACGCACCATTAACGCCCAGGGCGTAGGGGTGAGTGCGTCGATTATTAACAACGGTGGCGAATATCAGTTAATGCTGACCTCAAGCCGTTCGGGGGCGGCGAGTGAATTTAGCGTGTCGGATGTGACCGGCAACTTGGCGGGCGATTTAAACTTTGATGTGGTAAAAGACGCATTCGGCAATGAGCTGACACGTGGTCAAGATGCCATTATGCGTGTTAATGGCGTGGAGGTATCGAGTGCGTCTAATCAGTTTGTT
Organism: Methyloprofundus sp.; assembly: GCA_014859465.1. Lineage (GTDB taxonomy): Bacteria > Pseudomonadota > Gammaproteobacteria > Methylococcales > Methylomonadaceae > Methyloprofundus. Next base: position 1,955 of record JACUUF010000177.1, on the reverse strand, counting down.
GATGTGATTGAGGGCGTGGATTTTACCTTGCAATCGGTCAGCCCGGCGATCCAAACTATTTCAATCAGTCAAGATCCAAGCGGGGCGTTAGACGCCATTAAAGAGTTTGTAAACGTCTATAACCAATTGGATACAATTTTAAAAGAGTTGGGTTCGTACGAGAAATTAACCAAGGCGCAATTGGAAGATCCAGAGTATCAGTTTAAGGGCGATTTGGCGGGTAGCAGTTTATTGCGTGATCTAAGAACCCAGGTGCGCGAAGCCATGAGCGGCGCGATTGATAATGTGCCGGGTGGTTTTAATAACTTAGGTTCGGTGGGGGTGTCTTTCGACCGTTTTGGTCAGTTACAAATTGACGAAACCCAACTAAACGCGGTGGCGAACAATAACATGCAAGCTTTGGCATCGGTTTTTTCGAATGGTGGCACAGCAACGGATAATTTAATTAACGTGATTGGCGGCAATGACCGCACCCAAACCGGCAGCTACGAAATTCAAGTGTCGCAAACCGCCGAACGTGCCAGCCTGGTGGGGGGCGCGATTGAGCTTAACGCGAATGGCAAAATTGATTTATTAAATGGCGCGTCGTTTAATTTGAGTGTGGATGGTGGCGAACCGGTTAGCGTAAATTTAAATAACACCGGTGCGGATACGCAAGTGACGATGGCGGAGTTTATTTCGTTATTTAATTCGCAGGTTAATAATCACCCGGATATTGCGGCGCAGGGCGCACGTGTGAGTTTATCGGTTGAGCAGCAGGGGGCCGATTCGGTTTTTAATTTAAGTTCGAACCGTTGGGGTGCCGGCTCACAATTAGATTTAAGTAATATTGAGGGCATCGGTAGTCCAGGTGTGTCGAATGCCGGTTTAACCGCTGGCACTGATACTGGGCAGAATGTCGATGGCTTTATTTTAATGGACGATGGCGTGACCCGTATGAACTTTGGTGGAACTTATGTTGATCCGAACGACGGGCGTCGTGTTAAGATTTCCGACTTTGCGGTAGCCGGTGGTGGGCCCGCGGCTGTGCGTGGTTTGGAGTTTGAGATATTAGGCGGGGCCTCGTCCGGCGATATCAATAACCCATTGACACGCGGTAACATTAACTTTTCGCAAGGGTTTGGTAGTCGTATTTTTGAAACCGTTAATAACCTTTTAGCTAAAGACGGTGGTCTGTTAAGCCAGCGTATCGAATCGCTTAATACACGCTTGGAAGATGTCGAAACAAAAAGAGAAAAAGTCGATATGCGTTATGAAAGAATGGAGATGAAGTATCGCATGCAGTTTTCGATGTTGCAGTCGATTATGTCGCAAATGCAGGAAACTCAGAACTTTTTAACCCAAACCTATAACCGTCCGCAGCAGCAGTAAGCCGACAGCATTTTGATTTTAAGGAGCCTTAGATGAGTTTAGCCATGCGTAACAAATTTGTGCAGCAGTATGCGAATAATTATGTGGAAACCGCTGTAACCGAAGCCAAACCTCACAAGTTGATTACCTTGTTGTATCAAGCCGGTATTAAGAATTTAAACTTGGCCAAGGTGTTTGTGGAGCGCAAAGATTATGCGAAAAAAGCCGAGCATGTAAATAAGGTGATCTCCATTATATTTGGCTTAAAGTCGGGTCTGGATATGGACGCGGGCGGCGAAGTTTCACAAAATCTATGGGATTTGTATGATTACATGGCGCGCACCACCTTTAAAGGTTCCGCCACTAACGATGTTTCAAAATTTGACGAGGTGAATGACTTGCTTAAAAACTTGTTAGAAGCTTGGGTTCAAATGCCGTCAGATTATCAAAACTTGACCCAAGAACAGTTGGGTAAGATGCGCCAGCAAAAAGCGGCACAGTAAATTAATGAGTACTGCAACCACTCAAATCACGCAATTAGCGCTAATTGTGCATTCCCAGCAAATGTTGGTGTGTGCGCAACAACAACGTTGGGATGAGTTGCG
>JACUUF010000176.1 GCA_014859465.1 Methyloprofundus sp. | reverse complement strand
TTTATTACAGTGAAGCAACGTATTTTGCAAGCAGAATTAAGCCCAATTGCCCTGCTGTCGAAATGAGTTGACTGCTAAGGAAATCTAAGTATAGTGTAAAATCAATAATTTTAACATATGACCAGCTGGAGGAATAAATTGATGAGTTTTTATTACAACCAAAAGAATGTCGAGTCATTTAAATCTAACTCTCGAGCTGTCATTAATGTCTATCTTGATGAATCTGACTTTGTTAGCCAGAGTGCTATTGAGGCAGTAATGAGGCAAGTAGATCTTATTGATTTTGTACCGCACGGTTACAAGCTACAAAAAGAGTATGGCTGGAGCGAATCCAAAATCAATTACACTATCAAACTGTATAAAGAGTGGCTGGTACTGCAAGTGCTTTACGAAGATCTATCGTTTGCACCTAGCCAGTTGGTAGATGAGTTCTGGCATATGCATATTCTTGATACAAGAAAATATATGAGTGATTGTAACCTTATAAAAAAAGAGTACATCCATCACTACCCGTATTTTGGTCTAACAGATCAAGAAAACGAAGCTGTCTTAGAGTCAGGATTCATTCTAACCAAGAAATTGTATGAGCATCACTTTGGTCATTCAAATTTAGGTTTTGATGGCGAGCATTCTGCTTCATGTGGTTGCCGCTCTGGAAACGGTGGAAGTTGCCGTTAATGGCTATAGTCACCCTGTCTAATGACTTTCAAGCCAGCCTTATGGCTGGCTTGAAAGATCTACATGAGATACAGCAGTTCAAACATTACATTAAAAAAAACAAGGCATTTGTTCAACTTGTTGACTCGTTAAAAAAAATCTTATCAGAAGATCAGCATGTTGTTATCCGAGGGTTAGCAAATAATTCAGAGGTTTTTTTTGAGGCTTTCATTGGGGAGTTTGGTGTTTTTTATGGCGCAATAGAAAGAACAGGGATTAAAATAGATTGTAAATATACTGGCTGTAATCGAAAGGCTTTAGGCCTACACAATGATGATGCTGTTGATATATACAATCAACCAAAGTTTGGGTTTATTCAGGTAACTAAGCCGGATCCTTTGAAGTCTGTAAGCAATGGTGTGGTGGTTATAGATGATCTTGTTAAGAAACTAAAATTTGAAAACCCAAAGCTCCTTGATGATTTATTAGCAATCCCTGTTCCGATGCTTTCATATGGCATTAATTACATAAGTGATCAACGCGATGAAATTATTACTGGAGAACCAATACTATATAAGAAAGATGGTATGTATCAGGTGCGATTTGATGATAATCGTATAGCTCATTACTACTATAAGAAAAAGCTAAAGCAGAGCCATGAAGAGCTATGCATGATCGAAAACTTCATCAAAATCGCTCATAACATAAAGCATATATACCATCTGGAATGTGGGGATATTTTGATTCATAATAATTTAACAACCTTGCATGATCGTAGTGAGTGCTCTTTATTAATAAATGAAGACGGTCATTTCGATTCAAGGGAGATTATGGTCAGCTTCGCCAGGTGATTAAATGAAGCAGTATAATATCGACAGGAAAATAAAAAATAATACTAACTATCCCTTCTGGTTTTCAATGTTGAAAGAGGCTAGTGAAGTAGTAAATTTATATGAACTGAATTCAATTGTTGATTTTGGTTGTGGAAGCGGTGGTTTTACACAATTAATATCTCATTTTTTTAATAATTTATTTATTACAGGTATTGAGATTGATGAAAGATTAATAGCCGGCTGTAGAAAAATCAATAAAAATCGACGCATTAGTTATATCAGCCACAAAAAAATGTCATCGCTCCCAAAAGTCGACTTGGTCTTCTCTCAAGAGGTGGTTTATACACAAGAGTCGCTATTACAGCACGCTAAAGAAATTTTTGAAATATTACATAATGGTGGGCATTACATTTTCACCATAGGCTGTCATATTGAAAACCCAACTTGGGCGGTAAGGCGGAATAAGATTCGAAGTAGTGAACGGTACCCAGTTTTTGACTACTCGCTGCAAGATATTGCCGATGCTTTTTATGAAGCCGGCTTCCGTGTAATGGTAAAAAAACTACCTATGCATGCGCCTATGAAGTATGTTCCACAGCAGGACGGTGAGTTTTCCAGCATATCCGATATGATTCGCTCGTCTGAAGAATTTAAGTTTTTATTTATTATGTTAAAGCCTCGTTTTAAAAGTTAATGAGGGAGCTGTAATGGCCATAGAAGATAGTGATATTGTTATTTTGGGGGCTTCAGAGAACAACTTAAAAGGCATTGACGTTCGAGTTCCACTCAATAAAATCACATGTATTACTGGTAAAAGCGGCTCAGGTAAGTCTTCGCTAGCATACCAAATTCTTGCTAGAGAGTCACTCCGCCTCCAGCGAATATCCAGCGATATTGCCACCGAGTATGATAAATACGTTAGACCTAGTTTTAATCAAATTAAAAATCTACCAAATTCTGTTGCAGTCAAACAAGCATCAGCAGTTAGAACTGAAACTTCAAGCGTAGCCACCTATTCCGGGCTAAATAATTATTTGCGTAAACTATTTGTTAATGAGGGTGAGATAAGGTGCAGCTGTGGAAAGGTTGTCGATAACACGGTTTCTAATGCTAATATTACGCCAATTTTAAATAATATATTAGGTGATAGTGCTTACAGGTTTCTCTTGCTGATCAGTAAAAATGAAACAATTGATATAAGAAAATTCAATGGTTTCTTTAAGGATTATGGGATAAATAGATTTTTAGTTGACGGCAAGGAAAGATTCCTTGATATTGATGGGTTGTCAAGGTTAAGTAAGGAAAAAAAATTTACAGTAAAAGCCCTTGTTGGTGAAGGAGATAAGTCAATATTATTTGATCTAAATTTAACTATTTTTCCTATTGACTGCCTACAAGTATACCATAGAGATGAGTGTTTAATCGACTTTAAGCATGATACTTATTGCCATCACTGCTACTCTTCCTTTCAATCAAAATCGTACTCACTATTTACCCGAAAAAAACTAAGCAAACTATCGGGCGCTTGTTTGCCATGTGGGGGTAAAGGAAATATAAAAAATATAAATTATGAAAACCTAATCAATACTGAGAAATCCATAGCAGATATTGAATTTATGAGGCTGCCAAATAATGGGAAATATTATAGGTATGTAAATTTGCAAAATAGCCATATAGCAAAGATTTGCAAAGAGTATCACATACGCACTGATGTGGCTTTTATTAACTTAAAAGAAACAGAGAAAGAAATAGTATTGAATTTTTTGGGAAGCAAGTTAGATAGATATGTAGATCACGAAAAATTAAATCAATTTATCATAGATAAGCCATGCATGGAATGCAATGGAAGTGGTTTTAATAAAAAAGCTCTGTCGGTGTTTTTTAACAATAAAACGATTTCCGACATATATACACTAACAGTAAATTCAGCCTTGGAGTTTTTTGCGAAAACTGAACTACACCCAATCCTCGATGCCCTTAATAAATTGGCGCTTGGTCATTTAGAACTTGGTAGAGCTACTTCAACGCTTAGTGGGGGGGAGCTACAGCGCCTTAAGCTTGTTGAAATTATCATCCAAAAAAAAGAGCCTCTTCTGCTCATCTTAGATGAGCCATCAGTTGGGCTGCATAAGAATGACCTATATGGTCTATTTACAGTATTCAGAGATATTGTATCTCAAGGTAATACTTTATTGATTGTGGATCATAACCCTTGGGTGATTTCTCAAAGTGATAATCTTATATCAATTGGGCCGGGGGCGGGTGAAAAAGGTGGTAGACTATTTAATTTAGACAATAAAGTAAATAATGCTAATCTAACATATAGAAGAGATGTCAATCCGAAACCGACTAAAAAAATAACATTCACAGATATTAGCTATCGCAATATCAATAGACAATCTTTTGAACTACCGCTGCATCAATTAGTATGTTTGGTCGGTGTGTCTGGAAGCGGTAAGTCATCTTTATCTAAATACATAAGCCAAAATATCAAAAATACTTTTGAAGAAATCATTTGTTTAAATCAGTTTTCTATTGGAAAAAATAAACGATCAACTATAGCAACCTACCTTGGTGTTGCTGAATCATTAAGAAATATTTATGCTCTAGCAGAACAATCAATGTTTTTAGGCCTAGACAAAAGCGATTTCAGTAGCAATAGTAAAGTTGGAGCCTGTAAGGTTTGTGCAGGATTAGGTGAGTTCCAAAATATGCCATGTTATGGTTGTAATGGAAAAAAGCTTAATTCTTTCATTTTGTCAATTACGATAGATGAAAAAAATATAAGTGAGTCTTTGCATGTGCCAATTGAAGAACTGGAAGAAAAAATTCCAAGTTTATTTATGGATAAGAAGCTTAACAGTGCACTAAAAACTCTAATCGAGATCGGACTAGGTCATTTAACACTTGGTCGTGAAATCCCAAGCATCAGTGGAGGTGAAGCTCAGCGTGTTAAACTAGCAAAATATTTAGTACAGAATAACAATACCATTACAAATCCAGATGTGCATAACCTTCTTATTTTGGATGAACCAAGTCAAGGTTTGGATGCATCAGATTCGCTTATTGTTTTGAACATTTTATATGAACTTGTTAAAAAAAACAATACCGTATTAATTATTGAGCACAATGAAACACTTATAAATCAGTCTGACTACATTATAGAGCTTGGTCCAAAGGCTGGAAGTTTAGGTGGCAATATTACTTTTCATGGGTCTTCAGAAGAATATATTTCTTACAGCTGTGACAGGGAGGCAGGAATAAACAAATTCATACCTGTTGAAGTGCCGGTGGATAACATGCTATATCCTTCAGCCATAATAAATAATAAAGTTGATAACGCATACTTTGAACATATAGATGGACTTTATTCTTCTTATCGTGCGCCTCAGGAAAGCCCTAGCGTAATACACTTTGAAAATAAAAAGGAAGCGCATGATCACTATATGAAAAACTTTCAATGCGCCCCGTTATACTTTAACCCATTTGGTTTCCTTTTTGTAAATTCTCCATATATCTCTAGCGATGAAATTGCGGCTACTCTTTTGCGCTTAAAAAGATTCATGTTTGAAGATGTTTTTGTCTCCGGTGATAAAGTCAGTGTTAGCAGGGCGAACCAGTTAATTGACAACTTGAATAGTTGGAGCGTAATGGTTCGAGCAAAAAATTTCAATCAGGCGTTTGAGTTGGGAGCAGGTTGGGTTATAGTTGAGGAGAAGGGCAGTTATTGGCATTTGAGTGTACCTATGCTCTCGATAGAAAATAAAGTTTTTTCTAATAAAAATATCACTAAAGACTCCTTTAATTTATTCTTAAATAAATGTTCATACTGTTCGGGGAAAGGAGAGGTCAATCTGATCTCAAACTTGGTATCTGACCCTGCACTTAGTATATTGGATGAGTATTTTTACAATACTGAATACGCTTCGGTTATTAAGAGTAAGCTTTTGCGAAAGCTTAAAGTCATTGTTGAAACCTTCAAGAGCCAGAAGTTGTTTGACTTTGATAAGCCATTTAACAAATTCTCAGGGCAGGATCTTATTATTTATCAGCAAGGTTTTCCTTCTCATCAATTTTTGAAAAAAGGAGGGAGGTCTACTGCTAAAGGCGATGCCATATCATGGCCAGGTATGACCAATTTTCTAATTGAAAATATAAAATATTTCCCAGTCCAAAAGAAGCAGGCGCTAGTTGACTCTTTAAAGGCTATTCAGTGTTCAGCTTGTAATGGAAAAAGATATAATCACCGGCTTAACTATTACCTCAAGAAGGTGCTGGTCGAGAGAGATCAAGATAGTGACTAATACTTATGGCGCTAATTTTTTTGAAAATCATTCTTGCGATATAGAAACAAAATTTGCGAGGTTTTATAAAATTAAATCCTCGGCTGGCATGGTTTCTATAATTAAAGTCTTTAAGGGTCCGTACGATGCGTTTTTTTCGGAAGATAAGTACCGTTTACTACAAAAAATCAATTCGCCGCTCATGGTTGCAGTAGAACATATAAATGTGATAGATCAGCCCTATGTGCAGTATGAGTTCTTTGATTCGATGACGTTGAAAGAATGGCTGCATAGTAGTCATTACATTAGCAAAGAAACCTTGCTATCAGTGATTAGTGACATGGCAAGTATCATAGATTTATTGCATGCAAATAATTTAGTTCATTTAGATGTCGTCGGAAATTTCTTGATTAATCCTGACGGTCAAGTAAAGCTAAATGATTACGACTACGTTGAGGTGCTTAATGGCTCAGGAAAGCATAAAATTGATTTACATTCTTTTTTTGAGCTAGTTTATCGTTTGATCTATTTCTTAGGCAAGAAAGAATCGACCCAGTCTATACGGCTTGAGTTTAACGATGCTGCCCCTGATTACTCCACATGCAATTCTTTCCTTAATAGTCTTTTTTTAAAGTAGTTTTATTTTGTATGTATCTCCTTTGGGTGATGTTAATACTAAAGATCCCTGTGTTTAAACCTAAGCCGAATAGCTGGAAACAAAGATCAAAGTGAAAAAAACTGGGGGTTCCGAATACTCTTGGACGCAGTAGACTTTTGTAGGGGTAAGGCTTTTAATGTCTCCAGCCCACCGGCGGATGCCCCTACCGCAATCCAGTAAGGGTGCTGTTTTTTGCGGCGTGAGCGGTTGAGTTCGGCCATGGGAGTTATTTCCTGAGTGGGTTAGGCTCAATGTATCAATAGGTAATCCTTCGGTAAAGTAGTGCGTGCTGAAAACTGGCATTGCCACCGTATAAAAAAGTACGCTTCAATTGCTTTTTATACTTGACTGCGCCGATTGGGACTCTGCTTCGGCGAATGATGGACGTGGAACAGCGGAAATTTCTGCCAGCTGGGTCTCAATCCACTGCTCTGCT
>JACUUF010000175.1 GCA_014859465.1 Methyloprofundus sp. | reverse complement strand
TCCAAGGAGGCACACAGGGATGCAATTAAAGTTTAGGCCGCTTGTTGGGCTTTGGGTTTGACCAGTTTAAATCCGCTTACTTTGGTTTCAAGACCTAAAACTTGCTCGATAATGTGCGATGAAGTCGTCGAAATTTGTTCGACCAGGGCCGCGTTTTGTTGAGTTGATTCGTCGATTTCACTGAGTGCTTCCGTGACTTCTTTAATCCCGTGACTTTGCAGCTCAAGTGCTTTGTTCATTTTTAGAATCATCTTGGCAATGCCCTCAATTGAGGTTGTATTTTGTTCAAATACGCTTTGTGTTTGCTGACTTAGTTGCATGCCGTGATCAATGCGTTGCATATTGGTATCGGTGACTTGGCGGATCTGTTGGGCGGCTTCGGCTGAGCGTTGTGCCAAGTTGCGAACTTCGGTCGCGACCACTGCAAAGCCACGACCAGCTTCACCCGCACGCGCCGCTTCGACTGCGGCATTAAGTGCGAGCAAGTTGGTTTGGAAAGCAATGCTATCAATCAAACCGGTAATTTGTGCAATTTGTTGGCTAGCTTGCTGAATGTCTTGCATGGCTAGTACCATCTGTTCGACAATCACCAGGCCTGATTGTGAGTCCTGTTGGACTTGATCCGTAGTATGGCTGACTTGGTTAGCTTCGTTTAGGGTTTCTCGCACAGAATTGAACATAAGCGACATACTTGCACTGGTATTTTGGACGGCGGCCGCTTGTTTTTGTACACGCAAGTTGAGGTCTTGATTACCGACACTAATCTCTTTAATTCCGTGTACCGCATGGTCGGTGGCGTGTTTAACATCTTGTAGCATATAGCTCACACTTTGCGCCATATTGAGCATGTGGGTGTTGAGCTCTTGAAGCTTACCTTCAAACTCATGGTTGTGCTGGTGTGAGAAGTCGCCTTGGCTGTAAGCTTTTAACGAGTCAGACTTGCTGTTAATCGCATTTTCTAAACGCTCAAGTGATTCATTAAGGTAACGTTTTAAGTTCTGAAGTTCGCCTGGCATATCGTTTTCGACACGTTGAGAAAAATTACCTTCACGCATTGCATGGGTAACATGACGAACCCCATCAATGGCTTGTTTTTGTACCGATAATGCGTTAGCCATTGCGTTTAAAACGTGTAAAAATTGACCGGAATGGCCAGCTAAATTGATGTTAAGTGACAGTTCACCGGTTTCGAGAGCGTGGCTGGCTTGGCTGATTTCGCTTAAGGTCGCTTCGACCGAATCTAAGCTGTGATTAAAGGCTTGGCTTAAGTTTTTCAAATCGCCAGCATAGTCGATGCTCATACGTTGCTGGGTATCACCTTGGGCGAGTGATTGACTGACGGTTTTGATTTCGTTTAAGGCTTGAGAAACTGATTGTAACAAGGCTTGCAGCGCATGGCTCATATCGGCCAGTTCGTTTTTTCCAGTTAGGCTTTGCCATTGTTTAAATTGGCCTGTTTGAGCGACATACAGCACTTGTTCGCGCATGCGCTTAAGTGGTCGGACGATTGAACGGCTGATATTAAAGTTAAGAAATAACAATACAAACCCAGCAATTAAACCAACGATTAATAAATTGGTTTCTTGAGATTGACTATCGGTTTGCAGTGTAAGCAATGACTCTAAACTTTGATTTTGTAAGTCCGACATCAGGTTTAATAAAATTAAGTTGCCACTCTCTGAAAGATCCGCAAGGCTTTGGTTGTTTTGCGCCATAGTGGTGATGGTGTCACGCAGGTCGCCAAAAGATTCCATATATTCGGTGTAACTATTATCTAAATTACGCGCGGCTTCGCCATTAAACATGTCGTTCTTAAACGGTTCGACCAATGCATTAATAATCGGCATAGCTGAAAACCCAAAGCCGGTCTGATCAAATACTTCTTTTAACTGGGTGTCTTGCGACACAATCATTTTAGCCGCCAGCATTTGTGAAAGTTCTAAGCGTTTTTCTAGCTCACGAATATTAACCACCAGGCCTGGTTGGTCTTCGATTAAAGGCAGTAGGGCTGTTAAATTGCGCGTAATACTTCGAGCATTTAGGTCTAAACCAAATTCGATGGTCTGTCCAATGCGCGCTTTCATAAAGACATTCGAGTTCGTCGATTTTGCTAAGTTTCGTAACACCCGATCTAGTGGTAACAAAGCCAGAATAATCTCGCTATGTACACCTTGTGGTTCGCTAATCAGTTCTAAATAACCGGATTGGTCGGGTTCGACATTTGCACCTAATTCGGTCATTAGTGTTTCTAGTGATTGGATTTGCTGGTCAATCACTTGATTAAAGGTTTCACCATGTTCAGTCGAACCGGTGAGAACGTAGTTGTTAGATTGTTGCAAGGTGGTAATAAAGTCTTTATGAAAGGCACTTAAACGTTGACCAATTTGTTGTTCTTTTTGCACCAGTTGATTCGCTTGAAAAGCCGTTTGGTTGGCGGCAAGCCAGCCAATTAGGGTAACAAATCCAACAAAACTCAAGGCTAATAACAGATTAAGCCAAAGTCGTAAATCAATAGTAAGGCGATTAAATAATTTCATGGTGAAGCTCTCCAAAGCAAGTAATCTTGTCGGGTTATTTATATAGGGCACCTCGATTAACCCCAGATTGATTTCTGGCAACGCCAAGTTTTTCAGATCAAGGCGTGAACCTGAAGGAATGTCTAGACCTTGCAAAGGTTCACAACGCAGAGCTGGAGAACTTGGCTAAGCCCCTTCGGGCGGGACTTAAAGGCCACTTCTTCGTTGTTGTTCGCCTTGACCTTAGAATGACTAAGGTCGGCGACGCATGCCTAGAATAAGTAGCCTTTCAGTCCCGCAGAATTCAACCTGGAGTTAATCTAGGCGCCCATAGGTTATGGCTTAAAGTTGAACCTAAATGCCAGTCAGGCATCCAAAGCATTCAATAGCATCCAAGTATTGCCACCGGCGTGTTTAGCTTGTTTTTTAGCCTTGGTAGCTAAGCTGGCGAGTTTTTGTTGATGTGCAACCAGGCCTGGTGGTACCACTAAGACACCGATGGATAAACTCATGATCGGAAACTGTTCGATTTCCCCATTACGATTAGCACTTTGAATGCCGCCACTTTTAATATCGTCATCGTTATAAAAGGATGGGATTTGGTGATTAAATTGATCAAGCAGCGTGTTGCAAACTTCGGCAAAACTATCGGTTTTTGTTCGGATCAAAATAAAATCATCCCCGCCAATGTGGCCGATAAAGTCGTCCGGTCGTTGTATCGAGTTTTGTAGCAGATGCGACACCATGCGAATTACATCATCGCCTTGTTCGTAACTGTAATAATCGTTGTAAGCTTTAAAGTGATCGATATCGATATAAAACACACAAAAACCGAGTTTTTGATGGATTAAGGTTTGCAAATGTTTTTGAATCGGCACATTACCCGGCAGGCCGGACAAGGGGTTAGCATATTGGGCATTGCGAATTTTTAGATCGGTGATTAAACGCAATAAATCCAAGAACCGTCCGCAGCCGGCATATTGTTTATTTTTGGTAATAATAAAGGCGTCACCACGATGGCTATTATTCTGATCGGTAATTAAACGGCTTAAGGTTTCAACTGGGGTGTGAATGTCGACCACGATGGGTTTAGTGTCCATCAATTTATTAATGGATTTGCGCTGATGTAAGTCATGTCCGAAGCGTTGAGACAGTAAATCCATTAATTCACGGCGCCAGACCATTCCCAGCACGTTGCTGTTTTCGACCACGGGAATGAAGTCAATTTGGTTGTTTTTGTGCAAAAGTTGCGAAACCCAATGCACAGGTGATAAGGGGGCAACCGACTCGGTTTCAATTAAAATCGCGGCCAGTTCATTACTGTAGTCATTCAAAGTCGGTCCTTGGTTGGGGGATGGCCACTCATAATGCAGGCTGGATTCAACCTTCGGCTCAGGATGGCGAAATAAAAAACCTTGCACATAATCAATACCAATGTCTTCGATAACTTGAAGATCGGCTTCGTTTTCAATACCTTCGGCCACTAGCTTGGTGTTTAAACCTTGTGCTAGGGTTTTGATACTCTCGATAAAGTGACGTTTGTCTTTGTTTTTAGCGATACCCAGCACAAAATGTTTGTCAATTTTGACAAAGTCGGGCCGTAACTCAGACCAAAGCCGCAGTCCGTTATAACCGCCGCCAAGATCGTCCAATGCCACTTTGAATCCCATTTTACGATAGTGATTGATCGACTCAATAAACAGATTAAAGTCTTCGACCGGCTGCAATTCGGTGATCTCAATCACCACTTTATCCAACGGAACGCCCAGTTCATGCAAACAATCCAACGTCATACCTTGGCGATGGCCGCGCGCCATAATGGAGTTGACGGTGATGTTTATAAACAATAAATCATCGGACTGCTGCTGTTGGAAAGCGGCAATCGCGGTGCTGCGTGCTAACCAATCCATTTCAAATAAACAGCCATTTTTTTCAGCCGCTTGAAACAAATCCAGCGGGCTGTGCAGGCTCGAATTAACCGGGCCACGAATTAAGGCTTCGTGGCCATAAATTTGGTGAGTTTTTAAGTCGATAATGGGTTGAAACATCGCTTTTAGATTGCGATTGCGAAAAATACTGGATAACTCTAACCCAAGAATTTTGGAGGACAGGTTGCTCAACATGTTGTCGGCGATTTTGTCCATTTTAAAATTCTCTGATAAGTTCTGTGTCGGTGTCATAGTCGCCTAACTCCATTTTATGGTTGGCAAATGTTAGCAATTTCATGTGACCAAATTGTTACGCCTAGATAGCGTCTGTGTGACATTTATAAAATTTATACAGCTGGGCTGGGTCTTAGGTACGGTCTGACCAGTTGATTTGAGCAAGATGCTGTAGAAAATCCGATGCGACCACCTGCCAATCGTAATTTTCAACACTCTGAGCGATTGGGGGGCGTGGTAAAGATAAGGCTTGTTGAATCGCCAAGTTTAAATCAGGATTTAATGCGCCGTTTAATCCGGGTGTAATGATGTCAATTGGGCCCGTAACCGGAAATGCCGCCACCGGCGTGCCACAGGCCATGGCTTCGATGTTTACCAGCCCAAAGGTGTCTGTTAGCGAAGAAAATACCATCACATCCGCACTGGCATAAAATTGGGCGAGCGACTCATTTTGTTTTGAACCGACAAACACGGCATCGGGGTAATGTTTCTCTAGAAACTCTTTTTGGGGGCCATCGCCTACCATTAATTTGGTGCCTTCAAGATCCAGCGATAAAAATGCTTGGATGTTTTTCTCAACCGCCAGACGGCCAACATATAAATAAATCGGTTTTTTATAGGGTAGGTCGATATGTTGTTGAGGGTTAAAAACACGTTTGTCTACGCCGCGTCCCATTAACACTAAATGTTGAAACCCGTGTGATTCGAGTTCGTTCAAGATCGCTTGGGCAGGCACAAATGTAGCCTGAGCTGGATCGTGAAACTTGGTCAAAAACTTATAAACCCAGCTCGCAGGAATTGGCAGTCGTTTGGCCAAGTATTCTGGATATTTTGTATGGTAAGCCGTGGTAAAAGGCAGTTTGTGTTTTAACGCAATGCGGCGTGCTCGCCAGCCCAACGAACCTTCAGTAGCGATATGAATTGCATCGGGTTTATTTTTTAAAATTCGATCCTCTAAACCTTTCGCACGCCAAACCAAAGGAATGTCCGGGTAGGTAGGAAGGGGGATTCGCGGGTACTCATAAGGCTGGATAATATCAATTTCAATACCTTGTTCAGTAAGGTATTTAACTAGCTGGCTAAGCGTCGTCACCACCCCATTAATTTGGGGTGTCCAAGCATCGGTTACCAGGCAAATACGCTTTATCGTTTTCAATGGCTTTGTTCCAAAGAGTTTTAGAAAAGCATACCCATAATCTCTAGCGAATGTATTAAGTAAATATGACAGATGAGCCGTCATGATTTAATCATGTGGGTGTCATGTTTTGGTCATAACCAGCTTCTAGCATAGACATAATTTTATCAGTCGGAGTTGTTATGCCATTTAAGCCCCAGCCGTTACCTGTTTGGATGAGTGAGTTCGAGGTTCCGTTAGAAGAGGCCAGTTCTCAGCCAGTCGATGTCAGAACCATTTGGGTGTCAGATGTTCACCTAGGCTCAAAAGGCGCACGCGCAGATGAGTTGGCGGACTTTTTAAAAGTCTATAATTGCGATACCTTGTTTTTGGTGGGCGATATTATTGATGGTTGGCGTATGCGCAAAAAGATTTATTGGCCGCAAGCGCACACTAATGTAATCCGACGCATCCTAACCCGCGCAAAACGCGGCACTAAAGTGATTTACATTACCGGTAATCACGATGACATGTTGCGCCGTTATTCGGGTGTGGAGTTTGGCCATGTGTTTTTAACCGATGAATATATTCACACGCTAAAAAATGGCAACAAACTCTGGGTCATTCATGGTGACCAATTTGATGGGGTGGTGCAATGTCACCGCTGGTTGGCATTTTTGGGTGACTGGGCTTACGAAACGGTTTTACATTTTAATCGCTGGTTTAATCATGTGCGTGCTCGACTGGGCTTTGGTTATTGGTCGTTGTCGGCTTATTTAAAATATAAGGTTAAACGCGCGGTCAATTTTATTAGCGACTTTGAAACCGCGGTCGCTAAAAGCGCAGTTCAAAAGGGCGTGCAGGGTGTGGTATGTGGTCATATTCACCACCCAGAAATTCGTGAGTTTGAAATGGGCGTGACCTATTACAATTGCGGCGATTGGGTTGAATCGTTGAGTGCCTTGATTGAAGATCAAAACGGTGAATTGCACTTGGTTCGTTGGAACAATAAAGAGCAAGCGTCTGATTAAGGTAGAGGTCGAAACCACCAGGCCTGGTGGTTTCCTTTTAACTAATCCAAACCGCTAT
>JACUUF010000174.1 GCA_014859465.1 Methyloprofundus sp. | reverse complement strand
TTTTTGCGGGCTTATGCCGATGCTGGTGAAAACTGGCAGTTATTCAGACCTTCCTGAGCATTCTTAAAAAAAACATCATCGCCAACTACGCCAGCCAGCTTTACTCTGCCGGCATTGGCATTTTAATTCTTCCCCTTTACATAAAGTACATGGGTGCAGAAGCCTATGGCCTGGTGGGTTTTTTTCCATGCTGCAGGCATGGTTTATCCAATGTAGAGCGCGATATGGCTGGCGATACAGCAAGGCTGTTATATAGTCGCTATAAAGAATGCGCTGTATAAATCAAAGAGCTTTCTAAGAATAAATTTTTGGTGAAATCTATGCTTGAAGAATTTAATGAACCGCAAAGAATTAGTCGTAATATTAAAAATTTATTTTTAGACCCAAACAACTATCGCTTTAAAGACGAAGTTGGCTATAAACCTGTTATGCCTGAACAGTTACTTGATCCTGTTATTCAAAAAAGAACACGTAATTTTATTGAAGGACATAAAAGAAGAAATATCACCGATTTAATCGAAAGTTTTAAGTCGAATGGCTTTTTACCTGTTGATGTGATTCAGGTACGCAATCTTGGTGATAATAATTATTTAGTCATTGAGGGTAACCGCAGGGTCGCAACCTTAAAAGCGTTGCAAGAAGATTATGAAAACGGCTTGGATATTGGTCAGTTGTCACCTGAAATATTTAAAAAAGCCCCTTTTGAAATTCATAATAATGAAGATGATAAAAAGCATCTTATTATAATGGGGCTTAAACATATTAGCGGAAATAAGAAGTGGTCAGCTTATAATCAGTCTCAACTTATTTATGACTATTTGCTAGATTACTGGCAAACAGATGCGTACTGGGAGAAAGAAGAAGAACTGTGTAATTCTTTAGGGGTAAGTAAGCAAAGGATTAGAACCTCCCAACGTGCACACTTTCTTGTTCTTGAGTATTTGAGAAGTGACTATGGTGATCAATTTGTTAGCGACCGTTACACCACATTTACTGAAATAGTAACTAAGCCAGCGATTAAGGAATGGTTAGAATGGGACGATACTCGATACAGCTCGCGGAATGAAACAAACAAAGAGCGCTTGTTCTCTTGGATTTCTCGAATTGATGACTTAGAAGAAGATAGTTTGCAGGGTGAGAAAGAACCCATTATCACTGCCTACTCACAAATTCGCGATTTGGCTAAGTTTATTCATAATGAGTCTGCATTACAGTATATGGAAGAGACGGGCAGCCTCGCACGGGCGCTAGTAGCAAGTGGCGAAGTTGAAAAAGTGAATTATGAAAAATCGGTTTCTGATCTTAAAAGTGCGGCCAAGTCCCTAGCTAGCTATAAAGAATTGTTGACCATTGATGATATTAGTGAAATCAATGAATCAATATCTAAAGCATTACCTGCAAACCGTGATTTATTAATTCATCAAACTAATGTTGCTTATGTTTTTGAGCATGGACAGATTAAACATTTTGATGAAATTACAATATCTAATTATCGTGTTTTAAAGGATTTGAAGCTCGAAAAACTTAACAGGATAAATATTTTCGCAGGTTTTAATAACACAGGTAAAACTTCTTTATTAGAGGCTGTGCATCTACTAACCAAGTTAAATGATATTTCTGCATGTTTGGAATTATTAAAACTAAAAAATAAAACTGAAAAACTGAGTGCAACCCTGTTAAATAATATTTTCAAGGATGAAGTAAGCATATCTGGGTCCTTTAACGCCCTGGATGTCGCAGTGAATTTACGAAAGTATGAAGATGCGGATATTGATAAGAAGGATGACTATATTGCCTCTTATGAATTAGCCACCTCTGTTGAACATGATTCTTTATCCAGCATTATTCACACTTTCGCATTAAATCCGATGATTCGGAACGCTGAGAGTGTTAAAAACCTATGTTATTCAGCAATTAAAAGCCCTTATTTTTATAGCTTTAATGAAGTGCTAAAAACACACGAAAGAAGTGTAAGAGTTAAAGATCTGAGTGGGAAAACGGCCATTCAGCTGATCGTTGAATTTTTGAAGAACATAGATAAAAAAATAAAATATATCGAGCTAACCCAAGTAGAAGAAGGCATAAAACGTTTCATTGTTGATGCTGAAGAGTTAAGCGACAATTTGGATATTACCCATTACGGTGAAGGGCTGCAGCGCATTTTCGAAATAGCTTTAGCATTCGCTTATTGCCGTAATGGCGTGCTATGTGTTGATGAGTTTGAAACGGCCATTCATTACTCCTTGTTGGTGCGCTTTAGTCAATTTGTACAAGAATTAGCAGTAAAGTTTAATGTTCAAGTATTTATAACGACTCACTCAAAAGAATGTATCTCAGCATTTATAGAAAATGATTACCTCAATGACGATATTTCATTTTTTACTCTTGTGCGTGATAAACAAAATAAAGTTCAATCAATTTATTACGATGCACAAAATCTTCAAAGTAGCTTAGAGAACGATTTGGAGATACGAGGATGGTAGGCAAGAAGCTTATTATCTGTGAGGGTGGCGATGACGTAGGGCTACTAAATCGTTTTCTTGAGAAACTGGGTTATCATAAAAATGATTATGAGATAATGTCAATGGGTGGCAAATCATTTCTATTAGATAGAAATGACACAAAGTATACCGTAAAGTGTCAACAAATTGAAACTGGACAATATGGTAAAGTCTTGTTTGTTGTTGATGCCGACTATTCAAAAAATGATGCCATAGCTGGAGGGCATGTAAATACCGAGGCGAAAGTTATTGAGCTTATAGAGCAGCTAGAGATAAAAGAAGTTGCTGATTATTTCATAAGCTGTGATCCAGAAGATAAAAACGGGAATTTAGAACACTTGCTTTTATCGTCAGTTGAACAAGACAAAAGAAGCTGTATTGAAAGCTTTATAGATTGCATTCAAGGCATGAATGCAGAAAGCAACAAGAAAATTGTTTATGCCGCTTATCAAACTATTTTTAAAGAATCCCCATATAATTTTGACCATCCTAATTTTTATGAGCTAAAACAAAAAATAGCCTGGCTGTTTTCATGACCACTCTTAAAAAGAACCTTTTTGCAAACTACGCCAGCCAACTTTACTCTGCTGGCATTGGCATTTTAATTCTGCCCCTTTACATAAAATACATGGGTGCAGAAGCCTATGGCCTGGTGGGTTTTTTTACCATGCTGCAGGCATGGTTTGCATTGCTCGACTTAGGCTTAACACCGACCATTGCGCGTGAAACGGCTCGCTATCATGGTGGTTCCATGTCGGCATTGCATTACCGACAGCTGTTCCGTGCACTCAGTACCATTTTTGTCGGCATAGCAGTCATTGGTGGTTCGGCTTTGTGGCTATTAGCAGAACCCATTGCTTACAAATGGCTCCAGGTTGAAACCCTTAGCATGAATGCGGTTGTGGTGGCTGTTCAGATTATGGCCGTTAGTGTTGCTTTACGTTGGTTGGGTGGTTTGTACCGAGGTGTTATTACCGGTTCCGAACGCTTGGTGTGGTTAAGTGGCTTCAATGCGATCATTGCAACACTGCGCTTTCCGGCGGTATTTATCACCATGTGGCAGTATGGTTTTACACCAACAGTATTTTTCTGGCATCAACTCGCCGTGGCCGTTGTGGAAGTGCTCGGATTGTACCTGATGAGTAACAGGCTTAAGCCTGTCATCACCAAGGGTGAAATTATCGGTTGGAGTATACAGCCGGTTAAACCCGTGCTGAAGTTTGCATTAACCATCGCCTTTACGTCATCGGTATGGGTTTTGGTAACACAAACCGACAAGCTGATTCTTTCCGGCATTTTACCGTTGGCAGAATACGGCTTCTTTACCTTAGCTGTGCTGGTCGCCAGCGGAATTATGATTCTGAGTGCTCCGGTAAGCACCGTCATTATGCCCCGAATGGCCAGGCTCCATGCTGAAGGGAAGCATGATGAGATGATTCAGGTCTACCGCAATGCGACACAGTTAGTGAGTGTGGTTGCGGGTTCTGCCTCGCTTACCATCGCATTTTTTGCCGAACCGTTGCTCTACGCATGGACGGGCGATAGAGAAATCGCCAGTAATGCCGCCCCGATCCTGACGCTTTATGCACTCGGTAATGGCGTATTGGCTGTATCCGCATTTCCATATTACCTGCAATATGCATTAGGGAACTTACGCTACCACCTGATAGGAAATCTGGTAACCGTAGTCACACTTATCCCGGCTATCATCTGGGCAGCATCAGAATATGGTGGAGTAGGTGCAGGCTGGGCGTGGTTGGGTATTAATAGTTTGTACTTGATACTTTGGGTTGGGTACGTGCATCATAAATTACAGCCTAGCCTTCATTTAGCATGGTTGGTGAAAGATATTGCAGGTATTTATGCACCAGTCATACTACTTCTGTTTCTGGCGAGTGCTTATATGAGTTATCAAACACGGCAAGAAGCATTCTTTGTTGTGGTTGTGTTTTCATTTTTTGCCATTTTCGTTGCTACGATCTCATCTTCAGTAGTCCGTAAAGTGCTTAATCAAAAATTATTTGGCGTTAAATTATGAGTTCAGAAATTAAAGTGTCGGTATGTGTTGTTACATACAATCAAGAGAAATACATTGCCGAATGCTTACAAAGCCTAGTGGACCAGGTAACGGATTTTCCTTTTGAGATTATAGTCGGTGAAGATTGCTCAGCGGATAGAACGCGTGAAATAGTCCTGGAGTTTCAAAAAAAATATCCAGATATCATTAAGCCACTACTCCATGCGAAAAATGTAGGTCCTGTTGAGAATATTGTTGCAACATATAAGCAGGCAAAAGGTAAATATATAGCTCATATGGATGGCGATGATTTGGCTTTACCTGGAAAACTTCAGGTGCAGGCTGATGTATTAGATGAAAATAGCGATTGTGTTATCTGTTCCCATGATATGAATCTTATTAGATTGGATGGTGTTGCTCTAAATAAAACATTTAAAAAACATGGGAAAATTAAAAATACTATATTCGATCTTTATGAAACACTTCCATTTTTTGCGCATTCATCAAAGATGTTTGTGAATGATCTTGATAAAGAGTTTTGGGATCAGTTGCATCCTAATGCGTTAGATATTGAGGTGCATGCTCAGCAAGCCAAATGTGGAGATATTTATCATGTGGATAAACCCTTTGGGGTTTATAGAGTTGGTGCTGGGGTCTCTGCAAATGTAGTAGCTTCTGTTAATCCATTGATAGTGGCTGGCAACGAAAGAGTCTTTATGGATGCGCTGGCTACTTATAAGGGAAAAACCTCTGCTTTAAAAGCTTACTATGCAAATTCGCTTATGAATTACGCCTATCAGTCAGCTGTTTTGGGTGATGAGGGTGGTTATGTTGCCTATATACGAAAATCCGTGTCAATTAAGTTGTTTTCGGCTGCGCAGGCCGTTATGTTTATATTCTCATTTTTACCGAGAGTGGCTGTTTTGATTTCAAAGAAAAGAAATAAAATCAGATTTAAAGCAGGTCTTGTATGACTCTTAATCCAGTTGTGCTGTTGTTTTTTTTGTATGCTTCAGCTAATTCATATGCATTTTATTTGCTCCTAGCAAATGGAGGCTTCAGTGCGTTTGGTGAGTTTTTTTTAATCGATAGCGTGGTTTCTGTTTCGGCATTTTTAATTCAAATATTTTTATTATTAGTTTTTTTAGTTTTATACAGGTTTTTTGCACAAGGTGGCAGGCCACGTTTAGAGTTGAAAAATAAATATGGTTATTTCCTTTTGTTTGTTACGGTCGCCTTCTTTTGTTTTAATCAGGTGACTGGAGCTGGCAGGGCTGGTTCAGGGTTTTCATTCGGGGGTGGAAGTATACTGAATATAATATTCGTTTTGCTTCAGCCGGATTTATTGTTTTTCCTTATTGCTCCTTTCTTGATGTCAAATCGTTTATTTCATGTTGTCTCTTGTGTTTTTTTAATCTCATTGTTGTCTCGCGGATGGATGGGTTCTGTTTTACTATTATTTATTGTTTATCTTGTTAGGTTTTATCCTGTTAGAATAACTGTGCGAAGTTTTTTTTATCTTGCGTTTTTAGGTTTTTTTATAGTGATGGCTTTACCATTTCTAGATGGCATTAAGTGGGGTATGCGAACTGGTATGTCGTTGTCTGAAGTTTTCAATCAGGTTTTGAGTAATAATTATTTTGAGATTTTGGGCATTGTTTTAGAGTCTGTCGTTAGTAGGTTTCAGAATATCAATTATGCTGCTTATGTTCTTCAGAATAGAGAGTTCTTTCATTTTTCATTACTGCAAGGTAATTTCTTGTGGTTCTATCAGGATGGTATTATTAATTCCGTATATTGTAAGTTGAATTTCTGCGCTGTAGATTTGAATCTATTTTCTGCAGAAACATTGTATGGCGAAAGTGGGCTGACTTGGAATATAGATCCTGGCTTAACTGGCTGGATTTCCTTTCTATATGAGTACATGGTCTTTTTCTTTTTGTTTATGATCCTTTTGCTCCTATTGTCTTATCGTGCTTTTTCTAGGCTATATGGCCTTCAGGGATCTTTGTTGTTAGGTTGCTTTGTCTATATTTATCTTTTTCATGGCTGGCTAGGTGCTTTCTATAACTTAGTTCTGTATGGGTTTTTCTTTTATTTTTTTGTTAGGGTTAAACTTTTTAAGAGATCTCTTGTAAATGAATAAATTTATTTTCGTAATCACTGGGCTAGGCATGGGTGGTGCTGAAAACCAAGTGGTTAGCCTAGCAGATAAGCTTGCAGATAAAGGTTTGGATTTAACCATCGTTTATCCGTATCTGTTTCTTATTTATTCGGTTTTTGTTCTCATGTTGGTAGGCTTGTTTTTTTAAATTGTTTTTAGGGAAGGTCTGAATAACTGCCAGTTTTCACCAGCATCGGCATAAGCCCGCAA
>JACUUF010000173.1 GCA_014859465.1 Methyloprofundus sp. | reverse complement strand
CTTCTAGCTCTCTATGAGTAATTAAAAAATCCCAGTCAATACTGGCAACGTAAAAAATAATTAATGATCGCGCTGAATAATATACAAAGATAAATCACGCAATAAATCAGCTTCTGGACCAAAATCAGCCAAACTTTCTAAGGCTTGCTCATGTAAGTTTTGAGCTTTCTCTTTAGCGCCGTCTAAGCCTAATAAAGCCGGATAAGTAGGTTTGTCGTTATCTTGATCTTTACCTTGAGTTTTACCTAGCGTTGCGGTATCACTTTCTTCATCTAAAATATCATCTTTGACCTGAAATGAAAGCCCGATACATTTGGCATAATGATCCAATTTAGCCGCGACAGCGGGATCTAAATCGGGTTTAGATAAGGTCGCCAATTGCACGGCCACGCGAATTAATGCACCGGTTTTATGAATGTGCATATTTTCTAATTCAGGCAAAGTCAGTTTTTTCCCCACAGATTCTAAATCTATAGCCTGACCACCGACCATACCTTGCGAGCCACTGGCTTTTGCTAGGGCAATAATCATTTGCAAACGTGTTTCTGCACTGGCTTGCATGCTGTCATCATTGGCTAAAACTTGAAACGCCAAGGTTTGCAAAGCATCACCGGCTAAAATCGCAGTGGCTTCATCATATTGCACATGCGATGTCGCTTTACCACGGCGCAAGTCATCATCATCCATTGCCGGTAAATCGTCATGAATCAAAGAATACACATGAATAAACTCAACCGCGCAAGCCGGACCATCTAAAGTCGCTGGGTCAATACCTAAGGCCTTGCCCACACTATAAGTCAACATGGGACGCATGCGTTTACCGCCATCTAAAGCGCTATAACGCATCGCATCATGTAATCTTTTAGGCAAAATAGTATTAGCGGGTAAGCGTAAATCTAAGGCCTTTTCGACGCGCTCTTGGCTAGCGACTAAATACTCTTTTAAGGCGTTACTCATCTGTAAATGGCTCCAAAGTTTGTTGACCGTTTTTATCTAATAATATCTGCACTTTCTGCTCAGCTTCTTGTAAAGCGGTTTGGCAAATACGCGTTAATTTCACACCCTCTTCAAATGATTTTAATGACTCTTCCAGAGAAATATCGCCCTGTTCTAATTGTTCAACAATCCCTTCTAAAGCCTTGAGAGAATCCTCAAATAATGTCGCGCTTTTCTTTCTAGCCATGTCGATAAAAATAATTTAATGATACGATGTATTGATCAAACTATTATATATGAAAATCGTCAGAGTAATTAACTAGAAAAATGAGTAATACCTATAACGCAGCGGCTATTGAAGTTTTAAGTGGTTTAGATCCAGTTCGTAAAAGACCCGGCATGTATACCGACACTACACGCCCTAATCACTTGGTACAGGAAGTGGTCGATAACAGTGTTGATGAAGCTGTCGCCGGTCATGCAGCCAGCATAGAAGTGACTTTATTTAAAGATGGCAGCGTCAAAGTACAAGATGATGGTCGCGGCATGCCAGTCGATATGCATCCTGAACAAAAAATGCCCGGTGTTGAAGTTATTTTGACTCAATTGCATGCGGGTGGAAAATTTTCCAATAAAAATTACCAGTTTTCTGGCGGTTTACATGGCGTCGGTATCTCTGTGGTTAATGCGTTATCTGAACGCTTAGAAGTTGAAATCAAACGTAATGGCAAAGTCTATCAAATGCAATTTGCGGGTGGCGAAAAACAAACCGAATTAAGCGAAACCGGCACGGTCGGTAAAGCCAATACCGGTACTATGGTGCATTTTTGGCCAGATGCCAGTTATTTTGACTCCAATAAAATTTCGGTACTCAAACTTAAACATGTTTTACGCGCCAAAGCGGTACTTTGCCCCGGTTTAAAAATTAGCTTAACGGTCGAGCAAGGCGAAGAATCTTGGCAATGGCATTATCAAAACGGCCTAGAAGAGTACTTGCTAGATCGCGTCGGTAATGTTGAATTTTACCCAACTGAGCCCTTTATGGGCAAAATGTCGGCGGATCATGAAGCCGTTGAATGGGGTATCCTTTGGACCGCAGAATCTTTGCCGGAAAATATCACCGAAAGTTATGTCAATTTAGTCCCTACCTCGCAGGGAGGAACCCATGTTAATGGTTTACGCACCGGCTTAACGGAAGCCATG
Organism: Methyloprofundus sp.; assembly: GCA_014859465.1. Classification (GTDB taxonomy): domain Bacteria; phylum Pseudomonadota; class Gammaproteobacteria; order Methylococcales; family Methylomonadaceae; genus Methyloprofundus. The sequence continues at coordinate 4,874 of JACUUF010000173.1, read as the reverse complement.
CGGGAATTTTGTGAAATCCGTAATTTATTGCCCCGCGGCGTTAAAATCACGCCTGAAGATGTTTGGGAGCTGTGCCATTATATTCTGTCGGTTAAATTAGAAGACCCGCAATTTTCCGGACAAACTAAAGAACGTTTAAGCTCACGCGAATGTGTTGCTTTCGTTTCCGGTGTTGCTAAAGATAGCTTCAGTTTATGGCTCAATCAGCACCCTGCCGCTGGGGAAAAAATCGCTGAAGTGATTATTTTAAGTGCGCAAAAACGTTTAAAATCCAGCAAAAAAGCGATCCGTAAAAAGATTTCAGCCGGCCCACAATTACCCGGAAAACTAGCTGATTGCGCCTCTCAAGATATTAGTCGCAGTGAATTATTTTTAGTGGAGGGAGACTCGGCGGGCGGCTCGGCTAAACAGGCGCGCGAACGTGATTTTCAAGCGATTATGCCGCTACGAGGCAAAATCCTTAACACCTGGGAAGTGGAATCAGCGCAAGTGATGGCCTCGCAAGAGGTGCATGATATTGCTGTCGCTTTAGGTATCGAGCCAGATGCAGAAGATTTAACCGGCTTGCGTTATGGCAAAATCTGCATACTCGCGGATGCTGATTCGGATGGACTGCATATCGCCACCTTGATTTGCGCCTTATTCTTTAAACATTTCCCTAAACTGGTGCAAGCCGGTCATGTGTTTGTCGCCATGCCGCCGTTATACCGGATTGATATTGGCAAACAAATATTCTATGCCTTAGATGAATATGAACGCCAAGCTGTGCTCGAGCGTATTAAAGCTGAAAAACTGAAAGGTAAAATTAATATTCAGCGCTTTAAAGGGCTAGGTGAAATGAACCCAGCGCAATTACGCGTGACCACGATGAATCCCGATACGCGCCGCTTAGTTCAACTGACGATTGAAGACGGTGATGATACTCATGAGAAAATGGATTTGTTACTAGCAAAAAAACGTTCACAAGACCGTAAATTCTGGCTAGAAAGTAAAGGTAATTTAGCAGATATTTAAAACGATTCAGAGACTACACTAAAAGATGGCTTGTTTAACTTCGTAAGCCGGACGCGCAGGCTCTGGAATAGCGTGGCGTTTTCCGGCGTATTATTTGCCGGTGACCGCGTGAGTTTCTTCTGATGACGGGAGAAATGCTAACGCTATTCCATCCTAGGTACTAAAGAGCCATGATTATCCTTAAAATGTAGGCAAAAGAGGATGAATAACATACTATGGCACATCCCAAATCATTCTGATTATGGGCATACATCTAACAATAGGAATTAACATGAAAGAAATTACAGTAGATAGCAACCCAAGTGAAGCACTTTTAAAAAAATTGGGGACTGCTTACTGGCCAACATGGACAAAAGAAGTCTCGGTATTTCCATGGGAATTTGTTACCACAGAAACAGCGCTTATTTTAGAAGGTGAATGTGAAATAACGCCCGCAGATGGTGGCCCTTCAACTACTTTCAAAGCCGGTGATTTAGTGGTATTTCCCTTAGGTTATAAAGGCACTTGGGAAGTGAAAAAAGCACTTAAAAAACAATTCAAACACGGCAACGGCAACATTGTAAAATGTTTTTTTAACCGTATGAAAATATGGTCAAATTGCCTTAAATCAATACTGAAGTGAAATTCACTTCAGTATTCCTATTAAGGTACCGATATTATCCAATTTGCTATAGAACACATGATTTATCCTAGCGACAAGCTCTGATAAATTTTGTAGTTTACTCTTAGCGATTAGGGCGGCTAAATTGAATCCTAAGCCTGCTCTGTAAAAACACAACTTTATTGGCCTCAGTACGCCAGTTTAAAACTACACACTCGTGTTTTAAGGCTCTCAATTAATCCCTTACTGCCAGTAAACTATTTTATATTTTTACTTTATCCGCTGAGCTTACAGGCTCATTTTAATAAAGCGTTTGTCATTCGAGCTCAATCTTAGCATGACCATAAATCTCCTTAGCTCGAGATGGCAATGTGTTGTCATCTCGAGCTAAGGAGACATCTTAAATCTGTAACTTGGCTACGCCGATATGATGCGTGCGTAACAGCAGTTATCAGATCAAATTCGAGTCAATGCACGTAACAACCTCACCTTAATCCTCTAAAAAGTAATGACGACTCTAGCCCCGCCTAAATAACTTTGTTCTATCCTCAACTTGCCACCGTAGGCTTGTACAATATTCTTTACAATAGATAACCCAATACCATGCCCAACGGTTGATTGGTCGGCACGCACACCTCGCTGCAATAGTTCATCGACTTTTTCTAGCGCAATACCTACACCGTCATCATCAATACTTATTATCAATTGCTTATTTGTTTGTTCCGCTGTTATTGCTACCTGTTGCTGCGCCCACTTAAAGGCATTTTCTAACAAATTGCCCAACACCTCCATCAGGTCACCTTCATCACCTCTAAAGCTCAAGTGGCCATCTACAACAACTTGCACGGTGATTGCTTTAGCGGCATAAACTTTTTGCAATGAATTCAACAAACGATTAATGGTAGACAACAGATTAACCGATGCACCAAGCTTGGTATCTCCTGCGGTGACCACCCATTGCAATTGATATTTGACAATCGCATCCATTCTATCCAGTTGCTCCAGCATAGTAAGCTTATCTTGTGGCTGTGTATCTGCCTGTAAACTCACCTGTAAAACAGCCAATGGCGTTTTTAAGCTATGCGCTAAATTGCCCATCGCATCACGATAGCGTATTTTTTGCTGTCTCTCTTGCTCTAAAAATAGATTAATATTATCTGTCAGGCGCTCAATCTCTTGTGGATAGTGCGCCTCAATCTGTTGCTGTTGCCCTATTTCAATGCGATTAAGCTCTATACCTACTTGACGTAAAGGCGACAACCCCCAACGCAAAATAATAGCTTGACTACATAATAACAAGGCCGCCATTGCGCTAAGCCAGCCCCACAAGGTAGTACGGTAGCGATTAATTTGCTTATCAAAGGAATGTAAATCTGTGATCACGCTAAAGGTCAATTCAATGCTGTCAGTCTGTGTAGGCCAAAGCACGGTGTAAGTTGTCCGATAAAAACCTTTATCATCGACATAGACTTTGTTAAACGTTTTTTCACCTTGCGTTAATAACGGCGGGCTCGGTAGTGCGATACTAATGGTCGAGGAGGATTGCCATAAAATATGGCCAGCAGAATTGCTGATCGTTGCATAAATACCGGAGGCCGGCAGACCTAATAAGGCATCTAGCTCATTTGAGGGCATTATCACTTGTTGATTTTCCACTTCGGCCGCTGCCATCAATGCAAATAGTTGACTGCTCATCGTGTCACGCACAGCGCTTTCCGTGCTATCGAAAAAAGCTCGCTCCAAAGCAAAAGCGGTTAGGCAAATAAAACTCAGTAATACCAAAGCTGCACTTAAGTTAATTCGTGTAGCAAGTGACATGTTATTGCTGATCGTAAAGTGTAAAACGATAGCCGCGATTACGTAAAGTCTCTATGGGCTGTAAATTGCCTTTTGGGTCCAATTTTTTGCGCAAACGCCCAATCAGCACTTCAATCACATTACTATCTCGATCATTATCGTGCGGATACAAATAATCTGCGAGACGCGTTTTAGAAACCGCTTCATTAGCGTGGCGCATTAGATAATCGAGCATGCGGTATTCAAAAGCAGTCACGTCCAATAATTCCTTATTTAACCAGACTTGTTCTGTGGATGGATTTAACTTTAAACCTTGGCAGATAAGCTCGGCTGTTGCCGAACCTGCGGAACGGCGTAGTAAGGCTTTTAGTCTTGCCAGAAGCTCTTCCATTTGAAAGGGCTTAACCAAATAATCATCGGCTCCCGCTTCTAGCCCTTCGACTTTTTCTTGCCAGCGACTACGCGCAGTTAATATTAGTATCGGCAGTACCGATCCTAGTTCACGTAGTCTTTGAATAATTTCTATACCACTCATTCCCGGCAAACCTAAATCAACAATGGCTGCATCAATTGGATATTCGGTGGCAAAAAAATAGCCTTCGTTGCCATCACTACTGGCATCGACTCTATAACTTTCTTTTTCTAAACTTTGCTTAATATGAGCTTGTAAATCAGGATCATCTTCGATCAGCAGTATGCGCATCATTCAGGCCTTATTTTACGTTGCCACTATTGACATTAACTTGGGTGATTTTGACTTCTCCATTGCTAAGTAATATTTTTACTTGATAGGCATTACCTTTCCGCTTTACACCTAACACCCGCCCTGCATTAATTTGCAGGGCAATACTTGCTGCTTGTTCTTGGCTTATCTTGACAGGAGCAGAATAAACATTGCAACTCACCATTAATAAACACGCAATGCGTAAATAATTCATCAAAATTTTCATTAATTTTACCTAATTTATTCAATCCTTAGAGTTTACACTGAGGACTTAATCAGCTGCAAAACTCATTTACATGAGGAAATAAAAGCCAAATTAGATCAAGCAGCACGAGATAATAATAGCTCGTCTAGCTTAATGCTTTAATCACTGATATTACGCACCTTTCAGATAGAATGCGACCTGAAGCGAATCAAAAAAAAATCATAAGGCATTGATTCATAAAAATCGGTGCGTAACATCAGTTAGTCACGGAAAAATAATCTAACCCCACCCCCTTGCAAGCCAAATAAAATACGCACTGGCGAGTTATAATCATGACGATTTCGAGCATAATATTTGTGATTATGATGCTTTTTATGCCAATGTTTATCAAAGTGACGCTGATGTTTATTATCGTGTCGCTTACCATAGTCTTGATGCCTATGAGAGTGACGAGATTGATTATAATAACCAGACCTGTGCTGATGTTTATATCTATTGTTAGGTTGTGTTTTAGCTCCATAGTAACCTACAAC
>JACUUF010000172.1 GCA_014859465.1 Methyloprofundus sp. | reverse complement strand
CCTGTGTGCCGATGCACACCTTTGGACATCCTTGTGAAATCGACAAAATCCAAGCCATTTGTGAACAATGGCATATCCCATTAGTTGAAGATGCTGCAGAATCATTAGGCAGCTTTTATAAAGGAAAACACACAGGTAATTTCGGTAAATTAGCCGCCATCAGTTTTAATGGCAATAAAATTGTAACCGCTGGCGGTGGCGGGGCGATTATCACCAATGATCCGGAATTAGCCAAAGCCGCCAAGCACATAACCACCACTGCCAAGGTACCGCATAAGTGGGAATTTAACCACGACCAGATTGGATACAACTATCGCATGCCAAATCTAAATGCAGCGTTATTGTGCGCCCAGCTTGATAAGCTAGAAGGTTTTATAGAAAACAAACGCCAAACTGCGCAAACCTACCAGGCCTGGTGCCAACAAAACGAAATCCAGTTTATCCAAGAACCGCAATACGCGGCATCCAATTACTGGCTCAACGCCATATTGCTAAATGACAAAGACGAACAACAAGCGTTTTTAGAGTACGCAAACGCACAAGGTGTCATGACCCGGCCTGTTTGGACACTCTTAAACCAATTACCCATGTTTAAACATTGCCAAACCATGTCCCAAACCAACGCCCAATGGCTTGCAGACCGTTTAGTCAATATACCGAGCAGTGTCAGAATATGAAACAGCTTCTTTTAATTGGAGCAGGTGGCCATTGTAAAGTGTTCATCGAACAAGTCGGTGAATGGCAGATTGCGGGCAACAGTAAAGAGTCTGTTTCAACTGAAGTATCGAGTGTTGGGTTTTGTGTTTAGAACGTTTGCGTTGGAAACTAAGTTTTAGGAAGCATTATGAAATCAATATATGTAATTGGAACAAGTGGCTTTGCTAGTGAGGTAACTGAGTATATTGAATCTCAGAATGAATACAGAATTTTGGGCTATTTCGATAAGGATGATGGAAATTATCTGAAGTATGGTTACACGGCTCCATTTTTAGGTTTCGAGAAAGATTACAGGTTTGAAGAATCCGATAATGTAGTGATTGCTGTAGCTGATGGAGAGTTAAGAAAAACTATTTATGATTCCTTAAAAAATCAGGGCGTCTTGTTTCCATTAATAACACACCCCTTAAGCTTCATAGGGAATACATGCCAGATTGAAGAGGGGGCGGTTATTTGTCCATTTGTCACCATAACTTCTAATGCAAAAATTGGAAAAAACTTTCAAGCTAATATTTACAGCTACATCGCACATGATTGCATAATCGGTGACAACGTAACGTTTGCTCCAGGCGTAAAGTGTAATGGTAACGTAGTTATTGAGGATAATGTTTATATTGGTACGGGTGTTGTAATTCATCAAGGTAAAATTGCCCGTCCATTAAAAATTGGTTGTGGTGCTGTTATTGCAGCTGGTTCTGTTGTTACAAAAAGTATTGAACAGGGAGTCACGGTTTTTGGTAATCCTGCAATTGAGTTTACAAAAGAGAATATAAAAAAGAGGTTGGGTTGATGTCTGGATTTCTAAATAAGATACCGCTCGAAGATATTGAGGTTGGTATGAAAGCGCAATACTCGCAAACTATTACGGATGCTGACATTAAAGCTTTTGCTGGGATCTCTGGTGATCGAAATCCAGTTCATCTTGATGAGGATTATGCAACTGAGTCTAGATTTAAAAAACGCATAGCGCATGGATTAATGACAGCTTCTTACTTCTCTGCAATTTTTGGAACAAAAATCCCAGGTGAAGGCTGTGTTTATGTTAGTCAAAATCTTAGGTTTAAAAGACCTGTTTATATTGGTGATACTGTAACAGCAATTATTGAAGTTTTAAGGGTAGATTTAGAAAAAAAGCGTGTATTTTTTAAAACTGTATGTAAGGTGAAAAATAAGATAGTTACTGACGGTGAAGCCGAAATTTATATACCGTGAAGTTGGAAACTAAATGAAAAAAATATCGTTTTTAACAACCATTTTCCCTATGGAGTTAGGCTATCTTAAGGAAATGCTCGACTCATTGGTAATTCAGTCGTTTACTGCATTTGATTTAATTGTTGTGAATGATGGTCTTAGCGAGTTTACTGCATTAAAGAAAAATTACAAAAATGAGCTAAATATTATCGAGTTAAAGGGGATACCCAACCCTGCTCAAAACAGAGAGATTGGTATAAATTACTGTATTGAAAAAGGGTATGACTTTTTAATTTTTGGCGATAGCGATGATACCTTTTCGTCAAATCGAATCCAGGTTTCGGTAGAAAAATTACAACAGTCTGATATTGTGGTGAATGATTTAACTCTATTTAATACAAATGGCGTTTTGGAAGATCATTATCTTTCCAACCGAGTTAAAAACAATGAGCAAATCGAGTTCGATTTTATAAAAAACAAGAATTTATTTGGTCTGTCTAATACTGCAATACGATTGCAAGGGATGTCACCAATTAAGATGCCGCCAGAATTGGTAGCGGTGGACTGGTACTTATTTTCAGCTTTACTGCTCAAAAATAAAGAAGCGGTATTCACTAACCAAGCCGTAACACATTACAGGCAATACGATGGCAACTTAGTGGGTTTAAAGCACTTAAATAAAGAATCCTTTCTGTGCGGCTTAAGAGTCAAACAACAGCATTATCAGGCACTAAAGCAGATAACAGAAAAGGTTGATAACGAATACCAGCAGTATTGTAATAGCGATATTGCATTCAAGGAAAAAACAGAACTCGCCTACCCACTGTGGTGGGAACTAATTTAAAAAGGATAAGTTAAAACATGAAAATTCAATTAACAAAAAGCAAAGAAGTATTTAACTATTGCAAACCCTACATCATTGCCGAACTGGGTGCTAACCACAATGGCGATATGGAGTTGGCAAAGAAACTCATCCTCCAAGCTAAAGAGGCCGGTGCGGATTGTGTTAAATTTCAAAGCTGGACAAAAGACTCGGTATTTGCCAGAAAAAAATACGAAGACAATTATTTTATAGCGGATGACTATCGTGATCGGACTGACTTCACGCTAGAAGAAATTGTTGATGCCTATTCGATTACTGAAGAAGAGTTATTAGCCATGAAAAAACTCGCGGATGACGTGGGTATTGATTGCACCTCAACGCCATTTAGTAAAAAAGAAGCGGACTTTTTAGTTGAGCATTTGGATACGCCTTTTATTAAAGTCGCCTCGATGGATTTAAATAATTATCCGTTTTTGACGTATCTCGCAAAAAAAGGTAAGCCAATCGTTATCTCAACTGGCTTGAGTGAGCTTTATGAAATCGATAAAGCCGTTAAAACGATTGAGCATGCTGGAAATAATCAAATTGTGATTTTGCATTGCGTATCAACCTATCCACCTGTGGATAGTGATGTTCATTTAAATAACATACGCACCTTAATGGCAACCTATCCCGATTATCCAATCGGTTTTTCTGACCACACTTTAGGCACCGCGATTCCGTTAGCATCGGTTGCTTTAGGTGTTTGTATTATCGAAAAACACTTTACTCTTGATAAAAACATGGAAGGCTGGGATCACAAAGTATCCGCCACCAGAGACGAGATGCAGGATATCGTGATTGGCTCACAAAGAATCCAGGAAGCATTAGGTTCTTTTAGAATTACGGCAACAGAAAGTGATGAAAAGAAATGCGAGTTTAGACGTAGTATTGTACTGACGCGTGGCATGACTAAAGGCGAAGTCATTAAAGAAGAAGACCTTGATTACAAAAGACCCGGAACAGGCCTAGCTCCTGGTATGACAGACTTTGTAATCGGACGAACCGTAAACAAAGACCTTGCATACGACCATATCCTAACAAAAGAAGATTTGGTTTAGCTGTAACCTAATGGGTAATTATATGAGAAATAAAACAGTAGCCTGTGTTATTGCCAGAACAGTTTCAACCAGACTGCCATTAAAAGTCTTAAGAACAGTTTGCGGACATTACACAATGCTCGACTTTATTTTACAAAGGTTGAAGCAAGTTAAAAACATTGATGCAATTTATATCTGCACTTCTCACGAAAGAGTTGACGATATCTTAGAAGACATTGCACAAAATAATGGTGTTCAAATATATCGTGGATCGCCAGATGCAGTTATTGAAAGACTAATATCGGTAGGTGATATAGAAGAAGCTGATAACGTTATTCGGATTACAGGCGATAATATATTTACTTCATGTGAATATCTAGAAAAGCAAATTGAAATACACAATTCGAATAATTTAGATTATACGCGAATTATTGATGTGCCGATTGGTGCAACTGCTGAAGTCATGAGGTTGTCAGCATTAAAGGAGTGTTATGATTTAATTGATCCTTCTATTAGTGAATACTTACTTTTATATATGTATAAGCCGGAACATTATAAATGTGGTGTGTTAAACATAAGCGGATTAAAAGACTGTTCAAATTATACTTTAACGGTAGATACCGAAGAAGATCTAAATCGTACAAGAAAAATATTTGATTATTATGATTTGCCAGATGTGTTAAATATCAAACTCTTAGATATTCTTGATATCGTGGATGAATATAATATACCTTTTTCAAATATTCAACCCTCTGGGATGGTGAAAATGCCTTATGGTAAAGAGATTTCATACAGCGATTTTTCAGATGATATGAAAAATAGAAAAAATAATTCACAAAAATTTATATTGGAATAAAGATATGACTTTTTACTTATATGCTGAAACCGCTTTTCATCATGAAGGTGATAAGGACTATCTTTTCAAATTAATTGATGAAGCAAAAGAAGCCGGTTGTCATGGTGTTAAATTCCAAGTTTTAATTGAATTGAATGAGTTTATGTCATCAAAGCATGCAGCTTATTCTCAGGTTAAAAACTGGCTTTTCTCATTCAATGAATGGGTTGAGGTTTTGAGTTACACTAAAAAACAAGGCCTTGATATTGTTTTAATGCCACTTGATATTGAAGCGCTCAAACTTGTTGAACTGTTTGATGTTAAATATATTGAGGTGCATTCTGTATCATTTAATGATCTAAAGCTTCTTACATCTATCAAAGGTGTTAAATTGCCATTAGTTTTTGGTGTTGGGGGCAGGACTGCTGAGGAAATCGATAGAGTGGTTAAGCAATATAATGACCGAAATGTTGTTTTAATGGTGGGCTATCAATCATTCCCGTCAGAATTAGTCGATATCAAGCTGGAGAGAATCAGTGCATTGCTTTGTAAATACCCAGATTGTCAGTTAGGTTATGCTGACCACTCATCATTTGATGATGAAATGGCGATTATCAGTAATGATTATGCTTATGTTCTTGGTGCTCGTATTTTTGAAAAGCATATAGCAATAGAAGAAGGTAAGGAGAGAACAGATTGGCAATCGGCGGTTTCTGGTGACAAAATAAAAAGAGTTATTGAACGACTTAACTATTTATCAAAAGTTTTTGGTTGGAAAAAAGAATCGCTTTTTGAAATTGATGGTAAAGAAAAAACCTACAGGGATAGGCAGAAGGTTCCAGTGGCAACCGTGGATATAGCAGCCGGTACTATTGTGAGTGATGATTTAATAAGCTTAAAAATGACTAGTGATGCGAATATTGTTGACTCAACTAATTTAATTGTTGGCAAAGAATTGATAAACAATATTGAGAAGGATAAGCCTTTTTCAAAACAGGACTTTTTATGAAAACACTTTTGTGGTCAACCAAAGCTACCTTTAAGGATGCAATAAAACTTTTAGATGAGAATGGTACTGGGTTTTTAGCGCTTGTTGATGAAGATGGTTTATTAAAAGGGATTTTGACAGATGGTGATGTCAGGCGGGCAATTTTAAGTGACCAAACCTCGCTAGAAAAAATTGTCAACCTAAAGCCAGAAGTAGCGATAGAAGGTACGCCCAAAAAAACAATCATCAATAAATTAAAGAAGATTCACCGAAAACATATGCCCGTAGTGAATTCTGTGGGTAGATTAAAAGGTGTGATTGCACTAGATGACGAAGAGTTTAACCTAAAGCCTAATTGGGTTGTGATTATGGCAGGGGGGTTAGGTACTAGATTAGGCGATTTGACCAAGGACACACCCAAACCTATGCTTGAACTTGGCGGAAAACCGATGATTGAGCATATTATCGATATGTTTGTTGCAGATGGCTTCACCAAGTTTATGATCAGTGTGAACTATAAATCGGAAGTTATTAAAGACTATTTTAAAGATGGGGCTCACTTGGGTATTGAAATAATGTACCTTGAAGAACAAAAACGGCTCGGAACAGGGGGCGCGTTAAGTCTGATAGATATCGAACTCAATGAGCCCTTTTTTGTTACCAATGGCGATGTCCTCACGACTATAAGTTATAACAATATTTTAGAGTTTCATAGTAATGTCAAATCAACGGCGACCATGTGCATCAAGGAGGAGGGGTATCAAATACCTTATGGTGTGATTGAAGTGGATGATGAAAAAAATATTGTTTCTATGGTCGAAAAGCCCACAAAAACGTTTTTTATCAACACGGGCGTGTATGTGCTTGATCCCAGCGTTCTAAACTTTGTACCAAAGGATGAATACTTTGATTTACCTTCACTATTTGAAAAGGTCAAGCAAGTTGGGGCAACAACAAAATCATTTGAAATCACCGACTACTGGGTCGATGTCGGCAGACCAAGCGATTTTGTAAACGTGTCGAATAAGTTTTCATTCTTTTAAAGGTACTGGGTAACGTATTGAATTTAAAAAATATTGTTAAAACCACACTCAAGGCACTTAAAACTGAATGTGAGTTAGAATTGTCGTATTTATTTGGAAATCCAAATATTGATCTAACCTATGCTAAATTGAAAAAGCCCAAGTATTCGGGTGTTTTTTTCCGCAGTTTGGTTTTTTTCTATAATGTCTTGCGCAACTTCAGTTTTTCTTCAGAAAGTTCACCAAGTAAAGCTATCTATGTGTTTGCTGGTACGGATAATCAGTTTAATAGCTTAAAACCTACGCTTGAGGCTTTGCAGGTGAAAGGTGATGATTTTTATTTGTCCGTTGGGCAAGGGGTATCGGAAAAGAGCCGTGGTTTTCACGGCGCACACCCTG
>JACUUF010000413.1 GCA_014859465.1 Methyloprofundus sp. | reverse complement strand
GCAACCCACAGCGGCGTTTTATTTATTGCCGACTCGTGGTTGGGAATTGGCCGCAGGCGGCTTGGCGTTTTTAATCGGGCGTGAAGTGGTTGCGCTACAGCGTTATGCCAAACCCTTGTTATGGAGTGGTTTTGCATTATGGGGAATCGCGATTGTCATGCTGGACAGCTCTTACGCTTGGCCATCAGGTTGGGCGCTCTTGCCGGTGTTGGGTACGGTGCTGATTATTCTGGCCAATCAAAGCCAAGCTAAGCTGACGGTGAATCCCATCGCGCAATGGTTGGGTGATCGTTCTTACTCACTGTATTTATGGCATTGGCCATTAGTGGTGGCGTTATATTTTGCAGGCCTGCAAAACGATTGGCTTTGGGTCAGTGGTGCGATAGTTTTAAGTTTGATCTTGGCGCATTTGTCTTACCATTTGGTCGAAGTGCCGACGCGTTCATATCTCTCCGCCTCCAGCCTACGCAAAGAAATCTTTGCCATAGCCTTAACAGGCTTGGTGATTGGCTTGGCAGCAGTCAGTGTTGCAAATTTCGATTACAAAGGCAGGTTTGAACAAAAAATAAACAATGTTAGTTTTGAGGGTTTCAATAGAAACTGGGATGCATATAGTTGTCGATACAGACATTTTAATAACTCAATTCCAGGTTGTGTTTTTGGTAAAAACGTAGATGTTGTTCTTCTTGGCGATTCACACAGTGAAGCTGTTGCAAGTGCATTAGGAAGTGCCGGCCAGTTATTTAGTAGAGGTTATTTGTTTTTAGCTGGAGCACATGGCTGCCCTACTTTTATTGGAAAAAATCCAAAGGGTACTGGTTGTGAAAACTATAATCAGCTAGTTTATGAAAAAACAAAACAACTCCCCTCTGAAGTTTCCGTTGTAATTATTAATACAAACTGGGACGGGCAGTATCTCGAGCAAGAAGATGAATTTGTAAAAAAGATCGTTTCAACTTCATGTGCTTATACAAAAAAAAATAGGCCAGTTTATCTAACTAGGCCTATTCCGAGTATGCCTGTGGATGTTCCGAAAACCTTAACAAGGGATTTAATTTTTGGTCGTGGCAGTCAGGATATCAAAATCACCCTAGAGGAATATCACCAGCGTCATAAATTGGTATGGGAAGCGCAAGACCAAGCGGCAGAACAATGCGGGGTTAAAATCCTCGACCCATTGCCGTATTTATGTGATGACCAGTATTGCTATGGTTCGCGTGATTTACGTCCTCTATATT
>JACUUF010000171.1 GCA_014859465.1 Methyloprofundus sp. | reverse complement strand
CCCGACCCTCGCCTTGTAAGGGCGATGCTCTCCCAGCTGAGCTAAGCACCCGACTCAAGAAATAGTATTATAATGCTTTTTTATAATTAAGCAACATTTTATTAAAAAATGTTTTGATTAACCATTCACGCTATCTTTTAAACCTTTACCCGCTTTAAAAGAAGGGATTTTTGCCGCTTTAATAGTAATTTCAGCACCTGTTTGTGGGTTGCGTCCTTTACGCTCTGCTCTATCTTTCACCGTAAAAGTCCCAAAGCCAACTAAAGCTACTGAATCGTCATTTTGTAACGCTTGAGTAACTGACGACATAAACGCATCAAGTGCACGCCCAGCATCTGCTTTAGTTAATTCTGAGGCATCAGCCATTGCATCGATAAGTTCAGATTTATTCATTTATTCTTCTCCATAGGAAATTTACACAGCATACAATTATGTCGACCGGCCTAAAAATAAAACCCTCAAACCGTGCGTATTTATATCAACTACACACCAGACATGTCAAGCGATACAGCTTGATACAAAAAAATTAATGCGCAGTGACTGATTTTACTTTTGACTTAAGTCCTTTGTTTTCTGCTTGGCTACTGATTTTTTTTATCGGCTCTGGCTGGTACTGTAAAGCGATATCTAAAACCTCATCAATCCAGCGCACAGGTTTAATGATAAGATTCCGCTTCACATTCTCCGGAATATCAACCAAGTCCTTTTCATTCTCATGAGGGATTAATACTATTTTAATTCCACCTCGATGTGCAGCCAGTAATTTCTCTTTCAGACCGCCAATAGCAAGAACTTCACCACGCAGAGTAATCTCACCCGTCATCGCCACATCAGCTCGCACTGGAATTGCTGTTAATGCTGAAACAATCGCAGTACACATGCCGACACCAGCACTAGGTCCATCTTTGGGTGTTGCCCCTTCAGGTACATGTATATGTAAATCCAGCGTCTGAAATGCTTCATCACTGATACCTAAAATAGCCGCACGCGCGCGCACAACAGTCATAGCCGCCGCGATTGATTCTTTCATCACATCACCAAGCTTACCGGTCGATACTTGCTTACCCTTTCCTGGCATAACAGCCGATTCAATGGTCAACATCTCACCGCCAACTTCAGTCCAAGCCAGCCCAGCTACTTGGCCAACTTGGTCTTTTTCTTCCGCAAGACCATAACTAAAACGACGCACACCTAAATAATCAGACAAATTATCTGATATAACTTCAACAATTCCCTGTTTCTCTTTTAGTAATAACTGCTTAACAACTTTGCGACAGATTTTGGAAATTTCCCTCTCTAAACTACGCACACCGGCCTCTCGCGTATAATAGCGCACAATATCCTGAATAACGGCTTCCGAAATCAATACTTCCGAATCCAATAAGCCATTCTTTGTTAGTTGCTTAGGCACTAAATAACGCATGGCAATATTGATTTTTTCATCTTCGGTATAGCCCGCCAAACGAATAACTTCCATTCGATCTAATAAAGGCCCCGGAATATTCATCGTATTTGCCGTTGCCACAAACATGACATCCGATAAATCAAAGTCAACTTCTAGGTAATGATCAGCAAAGGCTTTATTTTGCTCAGGATCCAAAACTTCCAGTAATGCAGACGCAGGATCACCACGAAAATCACCCGACATCTTATCGATTTCATCAAGTAAAAACAAAGGATTACGCACCTTAATTTTTGATAAGTTCTGCAATATCTTGCCCGGCATTGAGCCTATATAGGTACGACGATGACCTCTTATTTCCGCTTCATCACGCACACCACCCAAAGCCATTCTTATGTATTTTCTGTTAGTTGCTCGTGCTATCGATTGCCCCAAAGACGTCTTACCTACCCCGGGTGGACCAACTAAACATAAAATAGGACCGTTCAATGACTTAACTCGTTGCTGTACGGCAAGATATTCTAAAATACGCTCTTTAACCTTTTCCAAACCATAATGATCTGCATCTAAAATTTCTTCTGCTAACTTTAAATCATGCCGAACTTTGGTTTTCTTTTTCCAGGGTACATTCAACATCCAGTCTATATAATTACGTACGACAGACGCCTCAGCCGACATCGAAGACATCATCTTAAGCTTATTAAGCTCCGCCTCTGCTTTTTCCTTCGCATCCTTAGACATACCCGCCTGACCGATCTTTTGCTCCAGCTCTTCTACTTCACTTAGCGCATCATCCATGTCGCCCAATTCTTTCTGAATAGCTTTCATCTGCTCATTCAGATAATATTCCCTTTGATTCTTTTCCATTTGCTGCTTTACGCGAACACGAATATTCTTTTCTAGTTCAAATAAATCTACTTCGCTCTCCATCAGCAGCATTAGCTTTTCAAGACGCGCCACGACATCAGATAATTCAAGCAATTCTTGCTTTTCTGATACTTTCAAACTCATATGAGCTGCCATCGTATCCGCAAGACGACCCGGCTCATCAATGCCTGATAAGGCATTTAAAACCTCAGGAGGAATTTTACTGTTCAATTTCACATAGCGACCAAATGAATCCACGGCAGCTCGCACCATGACATCAAGCTCTTTATCAGACAGCGTAAAAATATCATCAATTTCAGTCACCTCAGCAAAAATACACCCCTCTTGCTCATGATACTTGAGTACCTGACTGCGCTGCTCACCCTCAACTAAAACTTTTACTGTTCCATCAGGCAGCTTTAATAATTGCAGGATATTAGCCAAAGTCCCGACCTGATGTAACTCTTCAAAACTAGGGTCATCAATATCTGCTTCTTTTTGCGCTGCAAGCAAAATTTGCTTATCTTCTGCCATAGCCTTATCTAAGGCCTCAATCGACTTTTCACGCCCGACAAACAAAGGAATAACCATATGTGGATAAACCACGACATCCCTTAATGGCAATACTGGAATTAAATTTTCATCAACAACTACATCTATTATTTCATTCGTTTCCATACAGGGAACCTTCATTTATTGCTAAAAACATCTCTATAATATAAGGGTAGTTATTTTATATAACAAGGCGTAAGACATAAAAAAAGCGGCGGCTTAATAATAAACCTCCGCTTTCAATGATCTTTAAAAAACACTTACTCGAATCTATTCAGATGCAGCAACTTTCTTTTCATTATCATAAACAAAATAAGGATCATTTTCACCCTCAATAACCAACTTATCTATGATAACTTTTGAAACATTATCAGCGGACGGAATTTCATACATCGTATCTAATAAAACATTTTCTACAATAGTTCTTAAGCCTCTTGCACCTGTTTTTCGTTGCATAGACTTTTGCGCAATTGCAGACAATGAATCTTGACGAAACTCCAGCTCAGTACCTTCCATTTCAAACAACTTTTTATATTGCTTAATTAAGGCATTTTTAGGTTCGGTTAATACTTGAATGAGCGCTTCCTCACTTAATTCTTCAAGTGTGGCAACAACCGGCAATCGGCCTACAAATTCTGGAATCAAACCATAGCGAATCAAATCTTCTGCCTCAACCTCGGCAAATAACTCACCAACATTTTTAGCATCATCTTTAGTTTTCACTTCAGCAGAAAAACCAATACCACCTTTTTCTGTACGTTGTTTTATCACTTTATCCAAACCAGCGAAAGCACCACCAACAATAAATAGTATATTGGCAGTATTTACCTGAATAAACTCTTGCTGTGGATTTTTTCGCCCACCCTGAGGCGAAACAGACGCAATCGTGCCTTCAATCAATTTCAATAAAGCTTGCTGAACGCCTTCGCCAGAAACATCGCGTGTAATTGATGGGTTTTCAGATTTACGAGAAATCTTGTCAATTTCATCAATATATACGATCCCTGATTCAGCTTTTTCTACATCAAAATCACATTTCTGCAGGATCTTTTGAATAATATTCTCAACATCCTCGCCCACATAGCCTGCCTCGGTCAAGGTCGTAGCATCTGCAATAGTAAAAGGAACATCAAGAACTTTGGCTAAAGTCTCAGCCAACAAAGTCTTACCGGATCCCGTTGGGCCAATCAGTAAAATATTACTTTTACCCAACTCAACTTCATTGCCTTTTCTAAAGTGACTGCGTAGGCGCTTATAATGATTATAAACTGCAACGGACAGTATTTTCTTAGCTCTATCTTGACCAATCACATACTCATCTAAAGCTTGTTTAATTTCCTTCGGTTTCGGTAACTTTTGCTCACCTTCCTCCGCTAGATCATCATTGGCAAACTCTTCCTTAATGATGTCATTACAAAGATCAACGCACTCATCGCAAACATACACAGAAGGACCAGCAATAAGCTTTTTTACTTCACTCTGACTCTTGCCACAAAATGAACAATATAAAATTTTATCGCTACCACTTTTTTTGCTCATTGCTTAACCTTAAAATAATTTTGTAGATTTTTTATCAAGACTCTGCCCTGCTAGACAATACTTTATCAATCAATCCATACTCAACAGACTCTTGCGCACTTAAAAAGTTATCTCTATCAGTATCCGCCTGAATTTTTTGCATATCCTGACCGGTATGATGCGATAAAATTCTATTTAATTTTTCACGTATCGTCAAAATTTCACGCGCATGAATATCAAAATCAGAAGCTTGACCTTGAAAACCACCTAATGGCTGGTGAATCATGACTCTTGAGTGAGGCAAACAATATCTTTTACCTGCCGCACCAGCCGTTAATAGCAATGATCCCATACTAGCCGCCTGGCCAATACACATAGTACTGACATCGGGCTTAATAAACTGCATAGTATCATATATTGCCATTCCAGCAGTCACTGAGCCACCTGGCGAATTAATATATAAATGAATATCTTTATCAGGGTTCTCAGACTCTAAAAATAACAACTGAGCCACAACGAGGTTAGCCATATAATCTTCTACTTGACCCACCAAAAAAATAACGCGTTCTTTTAATAATCGTGAGTAAATATCATAAGAGCGCTCACCACGCGCAGTTTGCTCCACGACCATAGGCACTAAGCCGCCGGCGGCTTGAGGCATAATAATATTTCCGATTTCGTTATGGCTATTCATTATTTCGTCCTTATTGCTATGCCGCAGAATCCATCACATCATTAAATGCTACCGTCTCATCGGTAACTTTAACCTTGCCTAACACCCATTCAACCGTTGCATCCTCAAGCACTAATTGCTCAACTTCAGCTAAACGCTTTTTATCGCCATAATACCAACTAACAACTTGTTCAGGATCTTCGTAGCTTGCTGCCATTTGATCAATAACCGCGCGCACTTGATCAGCACTCACTTTAATTTCATTTTGCTGAATAATTTCAGCCAAAATCAAACCTAAAGCAACTCGACGCTTTGCTTGATCCTCAAAGTCAGCATTAGCAGGCTTTATATCATTAACATCGATATTACGTTTTTTTGCACTTTCGTAATAAGGCTTCATTAAGCTTTCGACTTCTTGATCAATCATAACGACTGGCAATGTTACAGGAACAGTTTCATACAATGCATCCATCACTGCGTTTTTAAGTCTTAATTTAAGAGCTTGATCTAATTGACGTTGCATATTTGTTTGCACATCAGCACGAAACTCTTCTTCATTACCACTATCAATACCATAAGCTTTAATAAACTCAGCGTCAATCTCTGGTAAAGTAGGCGATTCAATTTTAAGCACTTCTATTTCAAATTCAGCCACTTTACCTGCTAATTTCTCATTTGCATATTCTTCTGGGAAAGTGATTTCAAAAGTTTTAGTTGCACCGACAGCAAGACCTGTTACCTGCTCTTCAAATCCAGGAATCATGCGCTTAGAACCAATTTCTATTTGGAAATCCTCTACTGTACCGTCAGTGAAGTTTTCACCATCGCATACTCCAGAAAATTTAATAGTCACTTTATCGCCATCTTGAGACTCTTGCTCAGCTGCGACCCATACTTTACGTTGCTCTTTAAGTTTTTCAATCATGGCATCAACATCAGATGCCTCAACAACAGCAACCGGCTTAGTAACCGCTGCCGCATCAATAGCCTCTAAAGAGATTTCCGGATAAACTTCAAACGTCGCTGTAAAATGAAAACCCTCATCAGCTTTCACAGGTTCAATGTGCGGCATTCCAGCAGGACGCAAATCATTATCTTGCAATGCTTTAAAATAATTCGTTTGGATCAAGTCACCTGTAATTTCTTCCCTTACACGCGTTCCATACATTTTTTTTACAACATTTTGAGGAACTTTCCCAGGACGAAATCCGTCTATTTTGACTTCACGCGCTAAAGTTTTTAAGCGCTCATTAATCTTTCCCTGAACAATTTCCTCAGGTATGATAACAGTCATTTTTCTGCTTAATTCAGATGTCTTTTCGACAGAGACTTGCATTGATTATCCTCAATTGTATAAATGAATAGCTTACGAGAATATCCGTGATCGGATATGTATTTCTGAGAGTTAACGATGATTACCGTTAATAAATTATTTGATAATAAGTGGTGCGAGCGGGGAGACTCGAACTCCCACATCATAGATACTGGTACCTAAAACCAGCGCGTCTACCAATTTCGCCACGCTCGCAAACTTAATTTGAAAATCAATTATAACCATCTTTTTTAGAAACACAAATAAAATTTTTAATTTTTTTACATTGAGTCACTCGCCATTAAATACTAATCTCAACAATATTTAAAAAAATCTTTTTTAATCAATAATGTAAAATTTCTCACAAAATAAATGCTTTATATCCACTATAATCGGAATCAAAGTTGATAATGTAAACGGAGGTCATTAATGAATATTTCACCTGATAGCAGCGCCATCCAATTATTTAACAGCGCACAACAAAAATCCACTGATGCGGCCGTACAAATTGCCAAAACCCCCATTCAGAGTAACGAAGTAGGTAGCGCTAACTTCAGCCAACAAGACATCCTCAAGCCCATACTGAGCCTAAAAGAAGCGGAACTTGAGACTTCTGTCGGCGTTAAATTACTTAATGCTGAACAAGAAATGCTGGGCACACTTATAGACGAAAAGGCATGAACCTCACAAGTTTACCCGAGTAGGCTGGCACTTGATTCCATTCAGACTCTATATCGATATAGACAATTCGCCACTGATACCGTCCTTCTACTACGCAAAGACACACC
>JACUUF010000170.1 GCA_014859465.1 Methyloprofundus sp. | reverse complement strand
ATTGGATTTATATCCAAAAAAGCTCGATAGAGTTGGCGACTAAGCAAGGTTTGAAGCAAGGTTTGGAGCAAGGCTCTAAACAAGAAAAAATTAATATTGCCAAAAAATTGATTGGCTTACTAGATAATAAAACGATAGCAGAAAAAACCGGACTCAGCTTGCTAGAGGTCGAGAGTCTTTGAGTTGTAATGTTTGATTAAGTGCTAGGCATCAATAGTTAAAGGTTGACGAATAGTCTAAGATTTACTGGTGATATAAAAACAGCTTCACTTTATTGGAGTTTGCTAATTTTAGTTAAGGAAATTTCTTTGACTATTTGAAACTGTGGCGTGGAAAATAGAGGAATAATGTGTTTAACGGAAAAAGTATACTAATTACGGGTGGAACAGGATCATTTGGGCAATTATTTGTTGAAACTATACTGGCGCGTTATCAGCCAAAACGCTTGATTATTTATTCACGTGATGAGTTAAAGCAATTTGAAATGCAACAAGTTTTTAATCAATCTTGTATGCGTTACTTTATTGGTGATGTAAGAGATTTGAGTCGCTTACAGCTCGCTATGAAAGGTGTCGATTATGTTGTTCATGCAGCGGCGTTAAAACAAGTGCCGGCTGCCGAATATAACCCGATGGAATGTATCAAGACTAATGTACATGGTGCTGATAATGTCATTCAAGCCTCAATTGCGAATAATGTTAAAAAAGTCATTGCGCTCTCCACTGACAAAGCCGCCAATCCAATTAATTTATACGGTGCGACAAAACTATGTTCAGATAAATTATTTGTTGCTGCTAATAATATAACTGGAGGAAATGAAACTATATTTTCTGTGGTGCGCTATGGCAATGTGGTTGGTTCACGAGGTTCAGTGGTGCCCTTTTTTAAGAACTTAATTGCACAAGGTGCACAAGAGTTGCCAGTAACAGATGAGCATATGACGCGTTTTTGGATTACTTTACCCGAAGGTATTGAGTTTGTGATTAAAAATTTCCAGCGTATGCGCGGTGGAGAAATTTATATTCCAAAAATACCTTCTATGCACATTATGGATTTAGTGCGTTCTATAGCGCCCGATATTCCAATTAAAATAGTAGGTATACGCCCCGGCGAGAAGTTGCATGAAGTAATGTGCCCTAAAGATGATTCACACTTAACATTTGAATTTGACGATCATTTTGTTATTGCTCCTAGTATTAGTTTTACTAATAAGGGTAATCATTTTAATGAAAGTGCATTGGGTGAAAAAGGCGTACCTGTAAAACAAGGATTTGAATATGAGTCGGGTACAAATACGCATTTTTTGACGGTTCAAGAGCTACAAGAATACGGAATAAAATCATAAATATGATTCCTTATGGTCGGCAAAGTATTTCAGAAGGGGATATTCAAGCGGTTGTTGAGGTTCTTCGCTCTGATTATTTAACTCAGGGCTTAGTCGTGCCACAATTCGAACAGTCTGTTGCTGATTATGTTGGTGCGAGCTATGCGGTAGCGGTTAATAGTGGTACTGCTGCTTTACATATTGCCTGCCTTGCGCTAGGTTTAGGCAAAGGTGATTGGTTATGGACCTCGCCGATTACCTTTGTCGCCTCAGCAAATTGTGCCTTGTATTGTGGTGCACAGGTCGATTTTGTCGATATTGATCCACAAACTTATAATTTGTCGGCCGATGCACTTGAGCGAAAACTAATTGAAGCCAAAGTCAAAGGTACATTGCCTAAAATTGTAGTTGCAGTGCACTTCGCGGGCCAGTCTTGTGATATGAGGCGTATCTATGAACTTAGTCAACAATATGGTTTCAAAATTATAGAAGATGCATCGCATGCCATTGGTGGAAAATATTTAGGCCAACCAATTGGAGGCTGTCAGTATTCAGATATAACAGTGTTTAGTTTTCACCCAGTTAAAATAATCACCACAGCAGAAGGTGGATTGGCGGCCACTAATCAAGTCGTATTAGCTGACACAATGCAATTGTTACGCAGCCATGGTATCACGCGTAATCCTGACGTAATGACAAAAAATGATGGAGCATGGTACTACGAGCAAATTGATTTGGGCTTCAACTACCGCATGACCGAACTTCAAGCTGCACTGGGTGTAAGTCAAATGCAACGGTTGGACGATTTTGTAGTAATCCGCCATCAACTTCAACAACGTTATGACCAGTTATTAAGAGGCCTGCCTGTTATAACACCGTATCAAGATAAAGACAGCTATTCGGCACTCCATTTATACCCCATCCAGCTTGAACTAGATAAAATCACAAAGTCCCATGCACGCGTGTTTGATGAACTTAGACAAAATGGACTGGGTGTTAATCTTCACTATATTCCTGTTCACCTGCAACCATATTATCAGGATAGCGGTTTTAAACCTGGTGACTTTCCAAATGCAGAAGCCTACTACAGGCATGTAATTAGCATCCCGATGTTTCAAGGGCTAAGTTTTGATATGCAAGATCAGGTAGTTAATATTATCAAAAAGGTGTTAGTTTGAAGCTTTGCATTATCCCCGCCAGAGGTGGCAGTAAGCGCATACCAAGAAAAAATATTAAAGACTTTTTCGGTAAGCCGATGATTGCTTATTCAATTGAGGCAGCTCTAAGATCAGATTGTTTTGATAGAGTGATTGTATCGACAGATGACCAAGAAATTGCTGATATTTCAGCAAGATATGGTGCAGAAGTACCGTTTGTTAGGCCTGACGAACTAGCGAATGATCATACCGCAACATTACCCGTAATCAAGCAGGCCATTGAATGGTTTGAGGAGCATGGAGATAAGCCAAATGAAGTATGCTGCGTATATGCAACCGCGCCTTTTATACAACAAGATTTCATAAAACAAGCTTACAAGCAGTTAAAAAATATGCAAGCGGACTATTGTTTTAGCGTCACGAGTTTTGCATTTCCAATTCAAAGAGCGATTAAAATAACGCAAGATAAACGCGTTGACATGTTTTACCCCGAACATTTTAACACTCGTTCACAAGACCTAGAAGAAGCCTATCATGATGCTGGCCAATTTTACTGGGGAAAAGCAGAGGCATTTAAGCAACTCAAGCCGTTATTTTCTGAATATGCGAGTCCTTTCATATTGCCACGATACTTGGTGCAGGATATTGATACCTTAGAAGACTGGAAACGTGCTGAACTAATGTACCAAGTGTTAACACAAAGTGGCGCGTTAACTTGAAAGTTGTATTTCGCACGGACGCTTCAATCAAAATCGGCACAGGTCACGTCATGCGCTGCTTGACCTTGGCGAAAGACTTGGTTGAAAAGGGGGCGAAGGTTCAATTTATCTGCCGCGATCATTCAGGAAACTTGATTGAACGAATCCGCCAAGAAGGTTTTGAGCTTTATACGCTAATTACAGCAAACAACTGTCATTTCGAGCGAAGCCAGCAATCTTTAAAATCCAAACTCACTTATACAGACGAAGAATCTCCAACCCCCAAACTCGCCCATGCCGAGTGGCTAGGTGTTTTACAAAAACAAGATGCCAATGATTGTCAGCCAATCCTAGAAATAATTAATCCTGATTGGTTAATCGTCGATCATTATGCGCTTGACCAGGCCTGGCAGTATGCCTTAAAGCCCTATTATCAACAACTGATGGTCATTGATGATCTAGGTGATAGAAATCATTTGTGTGATCTATTATTAGATCAAAATTACGGCTCAACAGAAGCTAAATACCAAAGTCGTGTACCAGCTCATTGTAAAGTTTTAGTTGGCGCACACTATGCACTTTTGCGTCCTGAGTTTGCGCAGTGGCGAGAAACAAGTTTAAAGCGGCGAGAGCAAGTACAAAACATCAAAACCCTATTGATTACCTTAGGCGGGGTCGACCCTGATAATTACACAGGCCAAATCCTTTCAGAGCTAGCAAAGACACAGCTAGATAAAGATATTGAAATAATAGTAATTATGGGCGCAACAGCACCGCACTTGGCAAACGTAAAAAACCAAGCCGAAACCATGCCAATAAAAACAACGGTAAAAACCAATGTTATCAATATGGCTGAACTGATGACTCATGCCGATTTAGCGATTGGCGCGGCAGGTGCAACAACTTGGGAGCGGTGTTGTTTAGGTTTGCCAAGCATTCAACTTGTGATTGCGGAAAACCAACGACAAATTGCTAAGGCGTTAGCTAAAGATAATGTGGTAAAAATGATTGAAAACAGTAAACAATTACCAGGTCTGGTAAACACGGCAAATCAATGGATTAATGACATGAGTCAACAAGCCGCCAAGATCTGTGATGGCTTAGGCTGTCAGCGGGTTGTTGATCAAGTATTGATAATGGATGCCTAAGTGAAGATTCAAACCCAAAATTTTGGTGATGTCGAATTACTCAACTTCACCGAGCTTTCAGAAAGCGATCTGCACTATGCTCTAGCGATGCGTAACCATCCGGAAATTAAAAAATGGATGCACAACCAACAAGAAATTACAGAAACGCAGCATTTAAGTTTTGTTGAGGCGCTAAAAATGGATAATTCGAAATGCTATTTTTTAGTGAAGCAAGCTGATGTGATTATTGGCTCTATTAACTTTACCAAAATAGACCAAGTTGAAAGTTCTGCCGATTTTGGGCTTTATGCTAACCCTTTTCAACTCAAAACAGGGGCAGGTAGAATACTTGAGGAAGTGGCCGTTTCCTATGCAAAAGATAACCTCAAATTATCAGTACTGAATTTAGAGGTATTCGTGAAAAATGAAAGAGCTATCTCTTTTTATAACAAAATTGGCTTTAAGCAGGCTGGGTCTTGTAACCTAAACGACCAAGTCGTTTTGCGTATGCAAAAAACAGTTAAAGAAGTGGATAAATAAGATGTCAGACTTTAAAATCAACAACCGATTGATTGGCCATAACTTCTCGCCCTATGTCATTGCCGAAATGTCAGCCAATCATAACGGCAATATTGAAAACGCTTATAAAATTATCGATATGGCAAAACGTACAGGCGCAGATGCAATCAAAATGCAGACTTATACGCCCGACACTATAACTATGGATAGTGAGCTACCAGACTTTCAGTTAACTAATGGCTTATGGACTGGTAGAAGTTTATATCAACTGTATCAGGCGGCATATACACCTTGGGACTGGCATAAACCTTTATTTGATTATGCTCATAAAGTAGGCATTACGATTTTCAGCTCCCCATTTGATAGCACAGCGGTGGACTTGCTCGAAGACTTAAACGCCCCAGCCTATAAAATTGCCTCCTTTGAGGCAATTGATTTACCGCTGATTCAATACGCTGCAAGCACTGGAAAACCTTTAATTATTTCAACAGGCATGGCTGATGCAGAGGAAATTGCAGCTGCAGTCGAAATGGCACAGCAATCAGGCTGTCAACAACTGGCCTTATTGCATTGCGTGAGTGGCTATCCTGCGCCCTCTAGTGATTATCACTTACGTACTATAACGGACATGCAACAGCGATTTAAACTTCCTATCGGTTTGTCAGACCATACTCTGGATAATATTACTGCGATAGCCGCTACCACCTTAGGGGCTTGTATTATCGAAAAGCATGTGACCTTAAATCGCAGCGATGGCGGTCCCGATGCTAGTTTTTCCTTGCAGCCTAATGAGTTAAACAACTTGGTACGTGATGTGAGAGCAGCATGGTCAGTCTTGGGGAAGGTGAATTATGCGCGTAAATCAAGTGAACAAGCGAATGTTAAGTTTCGTAGGTCACTCTATTTTATTAAAGATATGAAGCCCGGTGACGTTATAACAGAAGCGCATATACGAAGTATTCGGCCAGGTTTTGGTTTGGCACCTAAATATTATGCACAGGTGTTAGGGTGTCAGGTTAGTCAGGTCGTTGAGCGTGGCTACCCTGTCTCTTGGGAGGTTTTGAAATAGTGTGGTTGGTTTGGACAAGTAATAATGACATATAAAACAGAACAGGAAGCTTTTTGGGCGGGTGAGTTTGGCGATCAGTATATTGATAGAAATAATGATGCTGAAATAGTGGCTGCTAATACAGCATTATTTGCGCGTATATTGCGGGCGACGCGGGCTGTAAATAGCGTGCTGGAGTTTGGTGCGAACATTGGCCTTAATTTACAAGCAATTCGTCATTTATTGCCGCATGCACATTTGGCGGCTATTGAGATTAATGCACAGGCGGTCAAAAAATTGCAAGCGCTAGGTAATATAAGCACTTTTCATCAGTCGATTCTTGAATTTGAGCCTGAGTGCGCGCGCGATTTTGTGTTGATTAAAGGGGTCTTGATTCATATTAACCCTGCTGCTTTAAATGCGGTTTATCACACACTGTATCAATCGAGTCGGCGCTATATTTGTATCGCAGAATACTATAGCCCGTACCCTGTTGAGCTTAATTATAGGGGGCATGAGGGCAAATTGTTTAAACGAGATTTTGCGGGTGAGATGTTGGATAAATTTCCAGACTTAAAGCTAATTGATTATGGATTTTCTTATCATCGAGATTTGGTTTTTCCGCAAGATGATATGAATTGGTTTGTTCTGGAGAAAGGAGTGTAGCATGTTGAAATATTGTGTTCGCTGTATTATGCCGCATACGAAACCTGATCTTTTTATTGATGCAAAAGGTGTTTGCAGTGCTTGCCGCTCATACGAGCAGCGCACTGAAATTGACTGGGCGCAGCGTGAAAAAGAGCTGGCTGAGGTACTAAAGCGTTTTAAAAATAATGGTAGTAACTGGGATTGCATTGTACCTGTCAGTGGCGGCAAGGATAGCACCTATCAAGTGATTCGTATGTTGCAATTAGGTCTTAATCCGCTATGTGTGACCTCGACAACCTGTGATCTTAGTGACTTAGGCCGAGCTAATATTGAAAATATAAAGCACCTAGGTGTTGACTATGTCGAGTTTTCACCCAACCCAGTGGTTAGGGCTAAATTAAATAAAATTGGCCTAACTCAAGTGGGCGATATTTCCTGGCCAGAACATGTGGGTATTTTTACAATACCTGTACGTGCAGCAGTTCAGTATAAGGTGCCATTGATCGTTTGGGGGGAGAATTCACAAAATGAATACGGTGGCCCTGCTGCTGCGGCAGAAAATAATACTTTAACACGCAGATGGTTAGAGGAGTTTGGCGGTTTATTAGGGCTTAGAGTTTCAGACCTTAGTGAGGTGTATGGTATTGACGCAAAATATTTATTGCCGTATCAGTATCCGGTAGTGGGTTAAATCTGTAATCATGTGTAAATATTGAGTCCAAATTCGACT
>JACUUF010000169.1 GCA_014859465.1 Methyloprofundus sp. | reverse complement strand
TTCTATTGCTTCCACCTCGGCTATCCAGAAATTAGCGCGCGTTATAACGGTATTGGTAGTTTTAGTAAAATTACCGAACCTGCCGGACGCTTAACCGATGCCCTGCCTTCTGAGGGTAATAGCGCCGCGTTTAAAGAGTTCGGCTGGCGCTTTGCCAATATCATTGTCCAAGCCGATGTCGCCCTGGGCAACCGGCCCCACTATCAACGCCTACGTCGTTACATCAACAACGTCGAACCTTTGTTGCTAGAGTATGGCCGTAAGATTCTGTCGCTCAAAGGCCCGGAGGGCTGGGAGAAGATACAACAACAAATTCAACGTGGGTTAGATCCTAAAACTCTGCCTTTCGCGCTCAAAGACCGGAATATGGAAGCCATTTCTCTATTAAGACTGGTCGAGCAATTGGATTTTTACGATCCGGTGCTCGATGGCCTGTTATCTGCGTTTAAATATGATCGATCATATTTCGATAAGATCGTTTCATCTTTAGGGCCGCTACTCGAAAAATTAACGACTGGTCGGGTTGCCGAACTGATCGCACCTGACTACACCGACCTTACTGATAAACGCCCTATTTTTGATTGGATGTCGGTCATTCGCCAGAAAGCCGTCGTTTATGTCGGTCTAGATGCCCTGTCCGATTCCACGATTGCATCAGCCATCGGTGCATCGATGTTTGCGGATTTAACTTCGGTGTCCGGGTTTATTTATAAACACGGGATCAACTTTGGTTTGCCTGGTCTTAAGAAAGCGCCTGAGCCTCGCAAAATCTCAATTCATGCGGATGAATTTAATGAGTTGGTTGGCGATCAATTTATTCCGATGGTGAACAAGGCCGGTGGCTCGGGCTTCCAAATCACCGCCTACACTCAGACGATATCGGATATTGAAGCTAGGATTGGATCCAAGGCTAAGTCTGGCCAGATTCAAGGTAACTTTAATAACCTGATCATGCTGCGCGTTAAAGAACCAGAAACCGCTGAAGTATTGACCAATCAGTTACCAAAGGTTCGCGTCAACGAACTGATGCAGGTGTCCGGTGCCAATGACTCTTCTGATCCAGATTCCGGTGTCGACTTCACCTCGAAAAATGAGGATCGCCTGTCTAAGCGCGATGTCGAAATGATCGGCGTGCATGACATTATCAAGCTACCGAAAGGCCAGGCATTTGCACTGATTGAGGGTGGGCAGCTTTATAAAGTGCGCATGCCGATGCCGGAGAAAGAAACGGATAAGCGCATTAAAACGGATTTTGGTGCGGTATATAAGGACATGAAGAAGCGTTATGCTACCGGCGAGAATTTGTTTGTCAAAGATAACCATTGGCTTGGTTTAATGGATCAAATGCAGGAGGCGGCATAGATGGCGTCTCGTGAGAACCAAGATGTTAATAAAAAGAAACAAGGTTTGACCACAAAAAGCATTGCGTTTGCAGTCGGGCTGGTTGGTGCTTACTTTGGATCGCTTTTTATGGCTATCGTAATTGAATGGTCTGGTATTTATTTTGAATGGTGGACTCAGCCCGGCGCTGAACACGCCAGGCTAGCGGTGGAGCGCGAGCTAAATTGGCTCAATGATGACTTTAAAGAAATGATGACTCCGCCGGTCGAAATTGCATTACTTCTGACTAAAATTTCTTACGAATATGCAATACAAGCAACCGGCTTAGAGTGGTTGATCACCAAACTGCAAGGGACAGCTATCTACCCTTATGCTTTAGCTACGGCCTATACAATCGAGCTTAACGCTGTTCGTTTGGCCGTTATAGTGATGTCTATGCCAGCATTGATTTTGCTGGGCATGTACGCAATGATTGATGGATTAGTTGAGCGTGATCTGCGAACCTGGGGAGGTGGTCACGAAACGTCCTATGTTTACCATCACGCTAAAAAGTTTATTCTTCCGATGATTTTTCTGCCGATCATTATATATTTGTCATCGCCCTGGTCTATCCACCCTTCCA
The DNA here is from genome assembly GCA_014859465.1 of Methyloprofundus sp. Classification (GTDB taxonomy): domain Bacteria; phylum Pseudomonadota; class Gammaproteobacteria; order Methylococcales; family Methylomonadaceae; genus Methyloprofundus. The sequence continues at coordinate 5,381 of JACUUF010000169.1, read as the reverse complement.
TTTTTGTATTGGCATTTGCGATTCCGTTTGCCATCTCGATTTGGCTGACCTCCATGTACTTCAAAAAATACTTATGAGCTAGCATATGATCGATACTATACAAAAGCATTTTTATCTAGCTTATCAGCCCATTATTGAGCGATCAGGAAATGTTCGAAAGTTTGAGGTTTTGATTCGTTTTGATGAGCAATTCCCACTCGGGAATAACCCTCAAGAAATCATTGATACAGCCGAAACCGATCCTGCCACCATCGCTGCGATCGACAATATCGTTTTGAGCCAGCTAGTGCATGACCTGAGTCATTGGATGAATCGTGGTTATGGTATTGAAGGATTAAGATTTGCCTTGAACGCCTCCCCTATAACCTTGGCCATTTCTGATCAATACATTTCTCACTTGATGGCGCTGCCAATCATGCTGTCATCGCGCTTAGAAATTGAAGTACTAGAATCTAAAATCCCGCCTGAGCTGGAGCAGCTTCTTAGATCAAATATGCAAATGCTGTCAAATCACGGATTTCCTCTGTCACTCGATGATTTTGGAGTGGGTTTTGCATGTATGCGTAAGTTGACATTCAACGGTTTCACCAACATCAAACTGGATGGTTCGCTTACGCCGGTTCACCAGTGCAAGCAAACCTATCAGATTGTTCAGTCTGTTGTTGAACTGGCACACAATCTACACAAAACGGTTACGGCAGAAAAAGTTGAAACGCAAGATCAATTTGAAGCCCTATCCTCACTTGGATGCGATTTTTTCCAAGGCTGGTATTTCTCAAAAGCTATTGCTTGCGAAGATTTATCGGCCTATTTACTCTCTCCAATTCGGCATCCCAAAGCCTCCGGTTTCGTCTAAATATTTCAAGAAACAAAGTTTGTTTTTTCTAATTCCATCATGCTCGAATGAGTTTTGGCATGATTGTCCTAACTTAATTATTAGGCGATCCATCCAATGAAAAAACATGTTTTATTCATCATTTTCCCACTACTTTACCTAGTCGGCTGCCAAACCACACCTGAGCAACCGGCTAAGCAAGTGGTGGTCGACGAAAATCAAGTTGAAGAATCAGATCACTCTATTGAACCCATGGTTAAGGAAGTGTCTGGTTCGACTGTTGTTGTAAAGCCCACCTACTACAACTATGAGATATCCGATCAGTCGACAGCCGAGCGTAAAGCGTTGCTCGACATACTTGCTCATCTGCAACAACTGGATGGTTTGATTGCGGTAGCAAAAGCAAATCAAAATCCAGATCAACGAATTAAGTTTCGGTATGACTGGTTACAAACTGATATGTACAAAATCACACGAGGGATAAGTGACCACTTATCGTCCCCAGATTCGCAACCGCGAGTTGTTGAACCAATAGATGGAGACTATCGTCGATGAATGACGTAAATATGGATACCTTCGAGGGTTTAGCTGGGTCAGCTGAAATCTGGATGGCCATCATGCTTGGTTTAGCCGTTTCTACTCTATTGGCTCGATCAGCATTCATGCTTTTAGGTCATCTAAAGCTGTTTCAGACCTCCTCTATTGATAGTGGAGATATGGCAATTAGTGTTTTCAAAATCGGCTTACTACTTGTTGGTGGCCTTGTTTATTTCACAATCGTTACGTAATCAACTACTGGAGATTTCATCATGTTATCAATCACGAAAATTCATTGGGTCAGTATCTTATCTATCACATTGCTTTTTGCATTCGCATGGGTACCGGAAGTTATGGCATACGTCCCGCAAAAACCAAACATTGATCTTGGTGAAATTGTTAATGAAGGCGATTCAATCGATAAAACACTAGGCAATTTAATCGGGTATGGCGTCATGTTTGTAGGTTTAATGATCGGCCTTGGGAGTTTAATCGGTATGGGTTATGCGGCCTATAACACAATCATGCGTTTGATCGATGAAAACGATAAATTTGCAATCAAGGATGCCGTCATTTTAATTTTTATGGTTGCTGTTATCGGTATCGCCGGGGTTGTCATTGCATTTATGGTCTTTGGCCAAGGCATGACTATGCGAGGTGCGTAATGGATGAGCCTGTTTTATTCGCATCCAACCTGGATCAAGAACCTCTCGCCTATAAAGGTGCGACCATGAGTGAAATTATCATGATGCTGAAGGTGGTACCCATATTAGCTTCATTTATTGGGTTTGTTTTAGGGTTTGTTTTGGGAGGGCTAAAGTTCGCTGTATTGGGAATGCTGATCTCAATGATTGTTCTAACCATGTTTATGGTTTGGCTATTGGCCTCACTCTTAGTTAATCTCAAACTGGGTAAACCAGAGGGTTACATTCTGCAATGGTCAGCCATTAAGTTAAATCAATTTTTAGGATTTAAAAGCGGCTTTATCAGTCAAGTCGCTAACTGGGGCGACATGAGATTATGAAATTCTTTAGAGACCCTACAGCTAATGACAAGTCACATATCAACACACTTAGATTTGTCATCGCCCTTTTAGCTTTTGCTCTTCTCGGTGTTGTCACTGCGTTAATCATTAGTGCCCAAGAACCTGAAACTCAAAGATTGAGCATCCCACCGGAGATTCGATACGGTGCAAACGTTAAGACTGGTGAAGTTTACCCATGGGAGATATACAACTTTGCCGGAATGGTGAATCAATTGATTAACAACTGGCAAGAGAATGGTGCGGTTGATTATGAAAAGAATTTAGCATCGTATTCGGCCTTATTCACTCGTCGTTATTTGACACAAAAATATAACGATTACAAATCAAAGTTATCGCGTGGGGAGCTTGAACAACGTCTTCGGTCTACCCAGGCTCTTGGACACTGGACAGAAAGCGAGCATTGCGGAGCCTATTCTGAAAATTGCGTTAAGTCGCTTGGATCAGGGCGCTGGCAAGTTTGGCTAGATGTGAGTTTGAAAGAGCATCAAATTACACGTGGCGCCAATTCACTCCCTTATTTAATTAAAGACGAGAAAATCCGGGTACCGGTCATCGTCGTTTATGAGAATGACCAACCCCAATACAATCCTTGGGGATTGAAGTTAGATATCGAACTATCCGATAAAATTCAAACACTCGGGGTGAGTCAATGATCCGCCTATTAATTTCCATTCTGTTTTTTATCAGCTCAACTGTATTGGCCGATGAACATATTGAGTATACGGGTGAACCCGTTTTGATTGGTTTAGCGATTGGCCAAGAGCGACAAATTGTGTTTGAAGAATCGGTAAAAGCGGGTGTACCGGGAACAATTATCAATGATCTCAAACTATCCTCTATCGGTAACCGTCTGTTCATCGAACCACTGAATGAGTTCTCAAATCAAAGATTACTGGTCAAGGGTGCTGAAAGCGGAACGACTTATGTAATTACAATCCAGACATTTGAGAGTGACTCACTTGATCCTAAGGTAAATATTTATTTACCAAGGCCTGAGGCATCACCCAAACATCGCGACCAGGCCTGGTCGGGTTCAGATATGCCAATCAATAGTTATCCGTTTCTAACACGCTACGCGATGCAGTTTTTGTATGCACCTGAAAGGTTAGTTAAAAGGCATTCGGCGATTCAGCAAATCACCCTACCGCCCAAGCCGGTGATGATTTTTCGTTGCACACCCAGATCAAGTGCGTGCAGGAGTATTAAGGCAACACCTATGGTCGGTTTTAAAACAGACCGCTTATTTGCCACGGCACTAAAACTTGAAAATATCAGCTCACAAGCGATGGAGATTGATCCTCGTTTAGTGCGGGTACCCAGCCCTAACAACTTGCTGACAGCCAGCACAATGCATGGTCGACTACTACCTAAAGAGACCGGAACAAAATCACAAACGGTTATGGTGATTATTCACAACCGACCATTTCGGGAACTGATGGGAGGCGCTTGGTGAATAAAAGACGAAATATTCTTGTGACCCTGCTTGTTGTAGCCTTAATTATCATCGTTTTCATGGTGATTTTTTATGGTGGAAAGGATGAGGTGTCTGTCGCTGAAGGCCCAAAACAAGAAGCACCAAAATTGCCTGAGTCTCACGCTGGGCGAGATACCCAGCGAACTGATGTGAATAAATTGATTGCTGACTTGCAGACAATGACGGATAACATGGAGCAGCTAAACCAAACCATGAGCGTGCTTAAAGCTGAGAATAAAGCCCAAGCTCAAGCGCTTGAACTCATCAAAGATAGCGCCCAAAAACGAGTAATTGAACGGCTAAATCCGACGGTTGAGACAGCTGAGCCGATTCGGCTTGGCCCTCAAACACCGGGAGAAAATTCAGAACAAACAGAGTCAAAGGTCGAAGGGCTTTTAGGCATAACCCCGCCGCTTAATTTGCCTATGCCAAATACTAACCGTAACAAGCCTTCCTCAGCTCCGGCTGATCCAAACCAAATCGTTTGGATTGAGCCTATGGATAATATGGCTAACAATTTTAAAAAAGTTGAGTCACCAGGCGCGTCAAACCAACAGCAACCACCAGGCCTGGTGGATGAAGTCAGTTCAAAAGCTAAAAATGAATTAGGCCTCGAAAGTGGTAAAGATCCGCGCTACACCATTCCTCATGGTTCCGTGATTGAGAGTTCACAGTCGGTTACGGCACTAGTCGGGAAAATACCAATACGTGGACAGGTTCAAGATCCGTGGCAATTTAAGGTTCAAACCGGCCCTAACATCATTATGGCCAATAATCATGAACTCAGTGGGTTGGAAAGAACGATTGTCGAGGGAACAGCAATTGGTAATCTCGCATTAAGGTGTGTTACAGGTCGGGTTGAGGCTATTACGTTTATTTTTAATGATGGCCGTATCGTTACGCATCGAGCACAAGATGCAAAAAAAGGCATGGGTTACATATCCGATAGTTCAGCTAATCCTTGTGTACCTGGTGAACTAATTACCAATGCACCTCAAGTTATTACACAACTTGGTCTGCTTGGTGCCATTGAGGGTGCCGCAACTGCCTATGCAAACCAGCAGACTCAAACCACACGTAACCCTGATGGTTCTACTGGATCTGTCGTTATCGGCGACCATTTTAAAAATCAAATGGGAAATGCGGGAGCCTCTGGCGTGGGGGAAATCCGAAAATGGTTTACCGACCGGATGGATCAATACTTTGATGTGATTTATGTCGAAGCTGGCAAGCAATTAGACATACACATTTCAGAAGAAATAAAAATCGACTACGACGTAATGGGAAGGAAAATACAATATGAGAGCTCTAACGCTATTGATCGCGGTTATATGGATTAGTGGGTGCAGCACAAGTGCGCCGATGAAAAAATTGCAAACGAATGGTCAATCTACTTCTGAATTAATGCGCGGCCATAGTGGCCTTAATTCTGGAGCTAATTCAAGCAAACCTATACGTCCAGTATTTGATTACAACTACAGTCAATACAC
>JACUUF010000168.1 GCA_014859465.1 Methyloprofundus sp. | reverse complement strand
GAAATGTCGTAACTTCAATTATATTGAAAATCACAGATTTCACCCACTACCGTTTAATTGACGGTTACGATATAAAAATGTCAGCTAGAAACGATACGGAACCAAGCTCTATAGCATACAGGCGGTTGATTAATCGGGTCGGTTATAGCCGTCTTTCACTGCCTGCTCCATAGCCGATAATTCTTCGTCGGTCAGGAAGTCAAAGTGAGCGGATCTTTTCCTTGCAGAAAGGCTGCCGTTGTTCTGTAGGCACAACTGGATGAATAAGTCGATCAGGCGGTCAGGCATATCAATGATAGCCTGTATCGCCTTCTTGGTATTATCGTAGTTGGCCACGAAACTGAGCTCTTCCACGAGTTCTACTTCGATCGTTTTGGTGACAAACTCATACAAGACTTCTGACTGAGCGGTCATATCCATAAACTGATACCAGCATGCGGTTGCATTCTCGATGGTCATTTGTCCCATTTCATCCAGCCGATAATCGATGAGTTGCAACAAGGGTCTGGAGAAAGCTTCCAGTGATGCATCATAGTCCGCTGGATTTTTGAGCATGACAGCTGAAACCGGAAACATCAGCCCGCGTGGTACCAGCTCTTGCAGCGACAGGATGTTGTGTATCAGAAACCGATGGATTCGGCTGTTCCCATCCTCAAACGGATGCAGGAATACAAAGCCATAGGCGATGGTCGCTGCATGAATGACCGGGGATACATTTCCGGCTTTCATCCGCTTATGGGAGTCAATCAAGCCCTCCATGAGGCTTTGCAGATCATCAGGTTTGGGACAAATGAAATGTATGATCTCTTTTTGATAGGCAACCGTCTGGCCGAGATAATTCTGGCTCACCCGATAGTCACTGTCTTTAAAACGCGGATCGACGATGCGGTTTTGCAGCTCTATCAATCTTTCTTTTTCACAGAAGTCTTGCTTTTCGCCAAGCGCCAGCGATGTGATGAATTTTTCAGTTCTGGAGGCGTTGGGCTTGATGCGCTCAATTTCAAAGGATGACTTTGTTTCCTTGTTGTAGAGGTAGCTCAGTGCTCGGCGAAGTAGTTCCGGTGGATATGCGGTGACAATATCCTCACACCTTTTGCGCAGGTCGGCTGAATCGAGCTTGGCAAGTTTTTCGGTTCGTCTGACGACAGGGCAAAACGATTTGCGACCAAGGAGGTTGTTCACAATGCGGTGACGTGAAGATTTCTCTCCGTTCTGAATGGTGTAATAATCTTTGGTTTCCAATGCATCGAGATAATTTCCGCAAGTAAGGTCATCGACGGGCAGTTGCTTTTCAGTCAGAAACTCATAGAAAAACCAAATCCTCCGAGCATACTTTCCGGTAGGTTTGGATTTGATGTATTCGATGAGCTCATCCTGAGAAACCTTTTCGAAGATTCGAGCCAGCAGACCCAGATTGACCCCGTCATATTTCAGCGCGAATTCAAGATGATCACCGACCTTTTCCCCGGGCCAGTATCTTATAGGGTAGATTTCTTCTATTGTTCCATCCTGAACCTTTGATCTGTGAGTTCCTGATGAGGATACAAACGAGGTATGCCAATGGGGTATGCCTGTCAGCCCCATCATATCAAGCAGATACGCGTAGCCTGCCGGGCGAGATTCCAAAACGTTTATATCCATGCGCTATCCTCGTAAAACTGTTATTCTGCTGGCAATATAGTTAAATTCAGACTTTTTATCAATAAAACAACTAAAAATAGACCTTTGTCTGGTAAAACAATTACAAGTGGACAGCCAGCGTTTAGAAATTGGTATCTGGCTGGCAAAACTGTTATTCCGCTGGTAAAATAATTAGAAATTACCATTTATCTGGTAAAATAATTACAAAGACCGCTGCTGTAGAAAGACCTTTCTACAGTGCAAGCCACTGATATTTAAAATGTTACGCGGCAGGCGTAGAAAGCGTAGAAAGATTTCAGAGCTTACTCCCCCTTACTATTCATTTTTTTAATCATGGGATGAAGGCATACCTGAAAAAAAACGGGCTATGTGTGAGTAATATTTCTATACCTTTCTACACTTTCTACAAAAATATATATAACTAACTGCTATTATTACATCCGGGTATACGAGGGGCCGCTACCACCTTCAGCGGGCACCCATACAATATTTTGCGTCATGTCTTTGATATCGCAAGTTTTGCAGTGTATGCAATTTTGCGCATTGATTTGCAGTGCAGGCGCTCCTTCCGTCTGGATGATTTCATAAACACCAGCTGGACAATAACGTTGCTCGGGTGCGTCATACAAAGCCAAATTAACCCGTATTGGGACGGTCGGATCTAATAACTGCAAATGACACGGTTGATTGGCTTCATGGGCAATATTGCTGAGACTAATTGAATTCAATTTATCAAAGCTGTACACACCATCCGGCTTGGGGTAATCAATGCGCGGCATCTCTGTAGCTTTGCGTGTGCAGGCATGATCGGCCAACTGATGCTGCAAAGTCCATGGCAGGCGTATCTTAAAAGCGGCTAACCACATCTCTATGCCACCTAGCAATGAGCCGCCCCAGGTTCCAAACTTGGATAGCATCGGCTTGATATTGCGTACCGTGTCTAAATCATGCCACAGCCATGAAGTGCGTAATGTACTTGGATAGTCATACAACAGTTTTTGTTCGGAAGGCTGATCTAGCGCAAAAAATGCGGCTTCTGCGGCTAACATGCCCGACTTCATGGCATTATGGCTGCCTTTGATACGAGGCACATTAACCATACCCGCACTACACCCAATAAAAGCGCCACCAGGGAAAATCAACTCCGGCCACGCTTGCATGCCGCCTTCATTAATTGCTCGTGCACCATAGCTGAGACGAGTGCCGCCCTTTAGCATAGCCTGCATAGTGCTATGGGTTTTAAAACGCTGAAACTCATCAAACGGGGACAAATGAGGGTTGGCGTAATCTAAATGCACCACAAAACCCACCGCTACCAGCTGCTCGCCATAGTGATAGACAAAAGACCCACCGCCGGTATCGGCATTAAGCGGCCAACCCAGACTATGTTGTACTAAGCCTGGCTGATGTTGCTGGGCAGGAATTTGCCAGATTTCTTTAAAACCCAGACCATATTTTTCAGCGGATGCGTTTTTCCGTAAATCAAAAGACTGTTCTAATTCCCGCGTCAATGAGCCGCGAGCGCCTTCGGCAACCAGTGTATAGTCAGCCCTAATTTCAATACCGACGGTGAATTGCGCACCAGGTTCGCCTTTGCTATCGCGTCCCATATCGCCGGTAATCACACCCACCAGCTGATGTTGCTCATTATATAAGCCTTGTTTCGCGGTAAATCCTGGGTAAATTTCTACACCTAATGCTTCCGCCTGTTTGGCTAACCATTGGCAGAGCTCGCCTAAACTAATAATGTAATTACCCGCATTGCTCATCAATGGCGGTAATAGCCCATGTGGAATCGTCCAAGCCTGAGTTTTACTCAGTACAGTTAATTGATCTTGACTCACTTTGGTTGTCAATGGCGCACCTAATGCTTGCCAATCAGGGATGAGCTCTTGCAGTGCAATAGGGTCAAAGACTGCGCCGGAGACGATATGAGCACCGACTGCCGCCGCCTTTTCTAAGACACAGACATTGACTTCTCTACCGCTTTCTAGCGCCAGTTGTTTTACTCGTATGGCCGCAGACAGGCCCGCAGGACCTGCGCCAACTATTAAAATATCGTAATACATGACGTCACGTTTCATTTTATGCTTGTCCTTTAAAAAATTCTGCTGGGTTAATAAGATCACTGCGCGTTACACCGGCACTGATTTTTTGGCAAAGGCTAATAAATTCGCGCATGCCGGTGGTTTGGTATTTCTGCTTATGCCAAAGGATATGAAAAAAGCGGCTTAAGTCCAGTTGGGGGGTGGCTAGCGGTACTAAACTACCGCGCCGAAAAGCATCTTTCAATGCTAAGCGGGAAATACAGCTGATACCCAGACCTGATTCTACTGCGCGTTTAATGGCCTCGGTATGTTCTAGTTCCAGCCTGATATTCAGACGCGCATGGTAATTATAAAAAGCGTGATCAAAGGTTTCGCGGGTACCAGAGCCTTGTTCGCGCAAGATCCATGGTTGTTGCAATAACTGCTCTATAGTCACTTGCGGCAATTTAGTATACGGATGATCGGGCGCTGCAAAAACCACTAATTCATCAGCAATCCAGGGTTGCACTGTGACATCAGGATGATGGCAATCGCCTTCAATCAAGCCAAGATCTAGCTCATGGTTGGCAATTTGTTGCACGATAGTGCGGGTATTATGCACTTGTAGCTGGATGCGGCTCTCTGTATGTTGTTGTAAAAATTGAGCAACCAACAGGTTCGCTAAATAATTACCTATCGTTAAAGTTGCGCCTATTTTCATGCGCCCGAAACAGCTATTACCTTGTAATAAAACCTCAATTTCATGCGCTCGATCTAATAGCTCCACGGCATGCGGCAATAGCTGTTGACCGGTTTCATTAATACGCAGAGTTTTGCCTATGCGATCAAAGAGTTGCAAATCAAATTGACGTTCCAATTCACCCAGTGCCGAGCTGGTAGCAGACTGCGATAAGGATAGCGCTTCAGCAGCCCGTGATACGCTTTGCAAACGACTCACGGTAACGAAAACTTCTAGTTGTCTTAGGCTGTATTTCATAGTTAGTAGCTATTATTTATCTATTTTACAGATATATATTATCGTTATTATTAATTTAACAAATGATTGAGGCTACTTTACTATACAACGTACAAAAATTGCAAAAAGGAAATAGTCATGAAAATACTGGTCGCGGTTAAACGCGTAGTTGATTACAACGTAAAAATACGTATTAATGCTAACGGAACCGATGTGGCGACTGATGGCGTAAAGATGGGCGTTAACCCTTTTGATGAAAATGCCATTGAAGCCGCCTTACAACTCAAGGAACAAGGCAAAGCCAGCGAAATTATTGCGGTATCACTGGGCAGCAGTGCTAATCAAGATGTTTTACGTCATGCTTTAGCCATGGGCGTTGATCGTGCGCTTTTGCTAGAAACTAACAATAAGCTACAACCATTGGCGGTAGCCAAGCTATTAAAAGCCGTTATCACAGAAGAAAAACCCGATTTAATACTACTGGGCAAACAAGCGATTGATGATGATGCGGGACAGGCCGGGCAAATGTTAGCCGCGTTATTAAATTACCCACAAGCGACTTTTGCTTCTAGCTTGCAACTCGAAGATAACCAATTGCAAGTAACGCGTGAAGTCGACGGCGGCACTGAAACGCTGGCATTAAGCTTGCCCGCAGTGATCACGGCGGATTTGCGTCTTAATGAGCCACGATTTGTCAAGCTGCCAAACTTGATGATGGCGCGTAAAAAGCACATTACCATTATTCCGGTTGCTGATTTAGCGGTAGACATTGAACCGCGTCTTACCTTACTTAAAGTTGCCGAACCAGCACCGAGAAAACCGGGCATTATGGTTTCTAGCGTAGATGAATTGTTGCGTAAATTGCTTGATAACGAAGGAGTGACATTATGAACATACTGGTATTAGCGGAACATGATGGCCAACAATTAAATCCAGCCAGTCTGCAAGCGATTACTGCCGCACAGTTTTGGCAGGCACCGGTGCATGTATTGCTGGTCGGTCATGCGCTGGACACGATTGCAGCCAAGGTGGCGCCAGTTAGCGGCGTTACCAAAGTAATCAAAGCCGAGGCAGCACATTTAGAACAGCCATTGGCGGAAGATATTGCCGCATTACTGGTCAGTATTGGTTCTGAATACAAGGTGATTTTGGCTGCACATAATTCATTTAGCCGCAATAGTTTGCCGCGTGCAGCGGCTCTCTTGGATGTTGCCATGATCTCTGATGTATTAGAAATACAAGCGGAAAACTGTTATGTGCGCTCAATTTATGCGGGCAATATACTGACTCATATTCAAAGCCAAGATGAAATTCAGGTATTAACTGTGCATAGCAGCCATTTTGTTGCTGCAAGTACTCAGGGCGGTAGTGCTGAAATCAGTACTATTGAAGTACCTGCGCCCTTCACACAAACGCGTTGGCTTTCTGCAAAATACACCGAATCAGACCGCCCCGCTTTAAGCTCAGCCAAAATCGTGGTGTCAGGTGGCAGATCGCTCGGTAGTGCTGCAAACTTTGAACAAGTGCTCGCGCCTTTAGCGACCAAACTTGGCGCTGCTTTAGGGGCGACTCGGGCGGCGGTCGATGCAGGTTATGCGGCTAATGACCTGCAAGTTGGGCAAACAGGCGTGGTGGTCGCCCCTGATCTTTATATTGCCGTGGGTATTTCTGGCGCAGTGCAACACACCTACGGTATGAAAGATAGCCGTATTGTCGTGGCTATTAATCAAGATCCTGATGCGCCCATTTTTCAAGTCGCAGACTATGGCCTGGTGGGCGATCTGTTTGACACTATTCCCGCTATCACAGCGGCCATTCAATAATTAATAGGTCATAAATATGAGCAAATATTCTACCGAAACGGTACTGAGTATCCATCACTGGAACGATACTCTGTTTAGCTTTACAACCACACGAAGCCCAGGATTGCGTTTTGAAAATGGTCAATTCGTAATGATAGGACTAGAAGTCGATGGCCGGCCACTCACTAGAGCTTATAGTATTGCTAGCCCTAATTATCAGGAATATCTGGAATTTTTCAGTATTAAGGTACCTGATGGCCCATTGACTTCACGGTTACAGCACTTAAAAGTAGGTGATGATTTATTGGTCAGCCGTAAACCCACAGGCACTTTAGTGATTGCTGATTTAAAGCCGGCGAAAAACTTATACCTACTCTCTACTGGCACCGGTTTAGCCCCTTTTATGAGCTTGATTCAAGACATCGAAGTTTATGATAGATTCGAAAAAGTGGTGTTGATTCACGGTGTGCGTTATGTCAGCGAATTGGCTTATACTGATTTTATTAAAAACGAGCTGCCAAATAATGAATTCTTCGCTGAAGAGGTGCGGCAAAAGCTGATTTACTACCCGACCGTCACTCGCGAGCCATTCTTCAATCAAGGCCGCCTGACCGATCTTATTAACTCGGGTAAGCTGTTTGCAGACATCAATTTACCCGCGCTCAACCCGATAGATGATCGAGTGATGATTTGTGGTAGCCCGCAAATGCTAAAAGATACCGAAGACTTGCTCGATTCCAGAGGATTTATGGTCTCGCCTCGCATAGGTGATCCAGGGGATTATGTTATTGAGCGTGCCTTTGTTGAAAAGTAAGAAAAAGGGTTAGGGCTTTTTACGCCCCGCCCTAACTATGCTACTTATTATTGAGCAATGCTGACCAAAGTAATAATCTGTTGCTTTAT
>JACUUF010000167.1 GCA_014859465.1 Methyloprofundus sp. | reverse complement strand
CCGTTGATGCAGCTCAACGTAAAATGAATGAAATGATTGATGATAAAACTAAAGCCTTTACGGAAGGGGTTAACGCTCGAAGCGAACTACCTAAAGAAGAAAAACCCTGGTGGGAATTGGGTCGGGAATAGGTTTTTAACTGATATTACGCACGCATTTAGAACGCATTAGATGCAACGATCTAATGCGAATTTAAAAACCATAAGTCATTGGCACATAAAAATCAGTACGTAACATCAGTTATCTAAGTGATTAGATAAACTGGCTACAGTTTTTAACTGTATGGCAGTCATGCTAATTTTTATTGATGCTAGAAAACACTAAATCTTCCAGAAATGAAATAATTTCCGACTCATCTTTATGAGCCCCAAAGTCGGTCAATGAGGGTAAATTGTGCATAAAGAAATTTTGAAAATGTGCCATTTCAATAATGGTAGAGGCTAATGATTTCGGGTATTTGTAATGCGGATTACATTCTAAAATTATAGTGCCGATGAGCGCGCACAGGTCTTTATAAGGTTTAAATAACTGATCTTTATTATCTTCCGAGATATTTCTCGTTAAATAGGTCTTTGATCCTTCAGTAATAATGATTTGATGCAGACAACTCTCATTAATATAGGTAGTGCTGGCGCCATCCTGTAGGCTACTGGCTAATAACTTAATCACCTTTTTAAGCTTGATAATGGGATCTTCAATATTATGAGTATGAAAGTTAAGTTGATATTCAAGCCAGGTCCAATACCAAGCTGTTAGATAGATCAGTAACTTGTGCTTATTCTCGAAATACCGATAAATTCCTGCCTCAGTAGAGCCTATTGCTTGCGCTAGTTTTTTAAACGTGAAGTTTTCAAAACCATTCTTATGGATTAACTGAATGCTGTGCAAGATGATTTTTCTACCCAGCTCCGCTTGCTCTGGATTTCTGAGAAATAATTTTTCATTCATTTTGATCTGTAATTGTATTTCCATTTCTATCTCGGCTACCTAAGAGTGCTTAGTTTTTAAAGCTTTAATTTATTTTAAGGCTTTAAGGGTAAATCTGTGCTTTACAATTATAAATGATAGTATTACTATCTTTTATAAAGAGTATTACTTTTTTATAAGTCTAAACCAACTATTTGGAGAAGTAAAAAATGTTTAAAGACATTCACAACAATTTACCTGCCAGTATTGTGGTGTTTTTTATCGCGCTCCTTCTCTGTCTTGGTATTGCTTTGGCATCAGCAGCAGCACCTCTATTTTCAGGAATTATCGCAGGCATCGTTGGTGCTATCGTGGTCGGTTCGCCTCTGGGCGTGATTGGTCCTACAGCTGGCTTAGCTGTGCTTGTATTTTCCGCTATTTCAAAATCCATGGCTTATGATGTGCTTGAAATTATAAAAAACTACGAGAGCAATGCTAAAACCAAAAATATTACCGTTGAAAAGATTAATTTTATCGGGCCTGTTACGGCATAAAACTTCTTAGGAGATTAAAATGAAGACGTTAACCAAAGAAATGCAAGCAGCTATTACCCCCAAAATGGCCTTAGACTTATTAGAAGAAGGTAATAAGCGTTTTATTAGCAATATGAAAGTGAACCGTAATTTATTGCAACAGGCGAATGAAACGTCAGATGGACAACACCCTTTTGCCGTGATTTTAAGTTGTATAGATTCGCGCACCTCTGCCGAGTTGATTTTTGATCAAGGCTTAGGTGATGTCTTTAGTGTACGTATTGCCGGAAATATTATTAATGAAGATATTTTAGGTAGCATGGAGTTTGGTTGTAAGGTTGCCGGTTCTAAAATCATTGTGGTCTTAGGTCATACTAAATGCGGCGCAGTAAAAGGCGCTTGCGATCATGTCGAAATGGGTAATTTGACAGCCTTATTAAGCAAGTTACAGCCTGCGGTTTACGATGAAAATACGGTGACTGAAAATCGTAGTTCAAGCAATGAAGAATTTGTAGAAAAAGTATCTGAGATTAATGTTAAACGTACCGTTCATGCCATTATGGAGCGTAGCCCGATTTTAAAGGGAATGATTGAAAGGGGTGAATGTGGTATTGTTGGCGGTAATCATAATATTGCTACAGGTGAAGTTAGTTTTTATAATGACACTTTAATTATTAATTGATGGGACGCAAGCGTCATCCCTGCTCAAGCAGATAATTTCAAGACTTACCCGCACGGACTTTAGTTCATTATAGAAAACTATAAGTTTTAGCGGGTGGTTATTTAGTTTGTATCACTCAAAAACTCTTTTATGATGAATAAAAAAAACATTATCTTTGCTTTACTAAATTTATTGCTGTTATTTCCTTTTTCCGCCTTCAGTGCAGAATTAAGCCATCGTACTTTAGATCTAACCACGCATATATCCGGATATATAGCGCTGTTGATATTTTTGATTGCTTATACTTTAGTGATTTTTGAAGAAAAGCTGCATTTACAAAAATCCAAGCCCGTTTTGGTTGCAGCCGGTCTTATCTGGGCGATTATTGCCTATATTTATAAAACCCATGACCTAAATGATCTTACCAGACAGGCACTGGAACACAACTTTCTGGAATATACTCAGCTGTTCTTTTTTCTATTGGTGGCGATGACTTATATCAGCGCGATGATTGAACGCGGAGTATTTGATGCGCTGCATTGTTCGCTAGTTTCAAGGAACTTTAGCTACCGGCAGATTTTCTGGATTACCGGTATTGTGGCGTTTTTCATTTCACCCGTTGCTGATAATCTCACTACTGCTTTGATTCTGTGTACCGTGATTTTAACCATTGGTGCAGCTAAACCAGAGTTTGTCGCCATCGCTTGCGTCAATATTGTCGTTGCTGCGAATGCGGGTGGGGCTTTTAGTCCTTTTGGTGATATTACGACGCTAATGGTCTGGCAAAAAGGCGTTTTAGAGTTTACGGCTTTCTTCAAGTTGTTTATCCCCGCAGTGCTGAATTTTGTCATCCCGGCCTCGATTATGTATTTTTACCTACCTAAAGATAGTCCCGTTTTACCTGATGAGGCAAGTGCAGATATTAAGCATGGCGGATTGATCATTGTCCTACTATTTTTAGCTACCATTGTAACTTCTATATTTTTTCATCAGTTCCTGCATTTACCGCCGACTATCGGTATGTTAATGGGATTAGGTTATTTAAAGCTCTTCGGTTATTACTTGCGTACTAAATTTAGACGAGAGCGTTCTTCTTTTGACATGGTGCCTGGTTCGGAATCTACTAGCAGTGCATTCGATGTTTTCAGTCACATCGCTAAATCAGAGTGGGATACCTTGTTTTTCTTTTATGGCATTATTATGTCGGTAGGTGGTTTGGGATTTATGGGTTATTTATCCTTAACTTCGGAATTTATGTATGGTGAATTAGGCGCTACCACCGCTAATATATTCGTTGGAATTGTCTCTGCGCTTATTGATAATATTCCAATTATGTTCGCAGTCTTAACCATGTACCCCGAAATGTCTGAAACGCAATGGCTATTAGTGACGCTAACAGCAGGAACAGGCGGCAGTTTGTTGTCGATTGGTTCTGCGGCAGGTGTTGCGTTAATGGGGCAGGCAAAAGGCTTTTATACTTTTGCCAGTCATTTGAAATGGTCGCCTGCGATTGCCTTAGGGTATTTTGTGAGTATTTATGCACACTTATTAATCAATTGATTGATGCGTTATTCGCTTTTAGCCCTACTTTGGTAGATAAGCTAAAGCAGTCGCTGCTGACTAGGTACTAATTCCTTATGAAGATGCAGACCAAGGCGCAGCGGCGCAAATTATCAAGCTGGAAGCTACCGAACGGCATAAATCATCTGCAACAGGTATTTAATCCTTGAGGCAGATGGATGACTTTTTAATAACAAGAAAATAGCTATGAAAAATACACTAAAAATGCTGGTAAATTATTTGTTGATCGGTGTGATCGGGTTTATCCCTATTGCACTGGTATTTCAGATTGTTGTTTATATTGAACGGTTTTTGAAGGGGTTTGTGTTACTGATCCATGGTAGATATGATAATGCCTGGGTGACGATCATTCTATTTCTCGCTGCTATCGCTTTACTAATCTATTTCGGTAAATTACTAAAGAGTGATAAAGCGCATCTCTTGTATTTCTTGGAAAAATTTATTCAGCGAATTCCTATCATTGGCAGTATTTACCGCGTCACGCGTAAATTGCTGCGCTTATTCCTGACCACCGAAGAATCTCAGGTTCGCGAAGTGGTTTATGTCGAATATCCAAAAGACAGTATGTGGGTGCCGGCCTATGTCACTAATCGTATTGGTGATTACTATATTTTGTATATTCCTACTTCACCGAACCCGACTTCAGGGTTCACGGTAATGGTTGATAAATCCAAGATCGTCAAGTCAACGATGGGTATCGAAGAAGTTTCCAGTTTTGTCATCAGCATCGGTGTTGATTATGCCAAACCAGAGGATGTACAGACATTTTATTAATATCGCCACTTTACTGATTTGCCCGTGTATTTTCTGTTCCAGAAATTTAAGGTGTTTGGCAGATTATTGAGTCTTAACATTATTGATGCCGCCCGGCAAAACAACTTATCAATCAAGGAATTACATATGTCAAAATCTTTGAATAAACACTGGCATCACCTGCCTGAAGCCGAGGTAACTGATCTGCTTGATGTTAATCCCGATACCGGGCTGGATAGTTTAGAAATCGAAGAGCGGCGCGATACCTATGGCGCTAACACACTGACAATAAAAAAAGGTAAAGGCCCCGTACTACGCTTTTTACTGCAATTTCACCAGGCACTGATTTACATCTTGCTGCTTGCCATTGGCATAAAAGCATCGCTAGGTGGCTGGGTTGATGCTGGTGTTATCTTAGGGGTTGTTGTCCTGAACGCCATTATCGGTTTTGTTCAGGAAAGCAAGGCATTGACTGCCTTGTCGGCATTATCCCATGCACTGACGACCGAAGCGGTTGTCTTGCGTTCAGGCGAAAAACAGCGCATTAATGCCCGAGATTTAGTGCCGGGGGATATTGTGTTGCTGCAATCCGGCGACAAGGTATCAGGCGATATGCGTCTCTTACACAGCCGAGAATTACAAGTTGATGAATCGGCATTAACTGGCGAATCTATTCCTGTCAGTAAAGCCGTGTCGGAGCAAGCGCATGATACCTTGCTTGCAGATCGCGCTAATATGCTTTATTCATCAACCCTAGTGACCTATGGCACAGGACGGGGTGTCGTGATTGCCACTGGCGACGATACCGAAATTGGACGCATCTCCAAACTGATCACCAGTGCAGAGATTCTGGAAACCCCGCTGACCCGAAAAATAACCAAATTTAGCCACATTCTGTTATTTGTCATTCTAGGCTTGGCATTGCTTACCTTTGCCGTAGGTTTATGGCATGGTGACTCATGGGAAAATTTATTTATGGCATCAGTGGCTTTGTCGGTCGCCATGATTCCCGAAGGCTTGCCAGCGGTGATGACCATTACCCTAGCTATTGGCGTCTCACGTATGGCAAAACGCAATGCCATTATTCGTCATTTACCTGCGGTAGAAACCTTAGGCAGTACGACAGTTATTTGTTCTGATAAAACCGGTACCTTGACGCGCAACGAAATGACCGTGCAACAACTTTGGGCTGGAAATGAAACTTTTCAGGCTAGCGGTATTGGCTATGCACCGGAGGGTAGTATCAGTATCGAACAGTCTGGGGAAGCAATTGATGTAAAAGTTAAGCCCGCGCTGTTGGAATTATTGCAAGCTGGTTTACTGTGTAATGATTCGATACTAAAACAAAGCGCACAAGGCTGGGTGATTGAAGGCGATCCCACCGAAGGTGCCTTATTGGTGTCGGCTGCTAAAGCGGGTCTGGAGGTTGAATCCCTGTCAACGCAAATGCCGAGACAAGATGCTATTCCTTTTGAATCGCAACATCAGTATATGGCCACCTTGCATAGCGATACCGCTAGCGGCACAGCGATTATTTACCTAAAGGGGTCGGTGGAAAGTCTATTAGAGCGTTGTAACCGCTTGATGGCAACCAATAGCGATTTCGATCAGACGCTTGTTATCAGCCAGGCTGAAGCGATGGCGCAACAGGGGCTGCGTGTTTTGGCCTTTGCCAAGCTTATTGTGCCCAACGAGGAGCAACAAATTAATCACGATACTGTTGCTAATGGACTTGAATTTATTGGTTTGCAAGGCATGATTGACCCGCCACGTGAAGAAGCTATTCGAGCGATAGCTGCCTGCCGATCAGCCGGTATCCGTGTAAAAATGATTACTGGCGACCATCCTGCAACCGCTGTGGCCATTGCACACAAAATGGGATTGATTGCATCAACATCAAAGGAAGATAGCATGCCTGCACTCAACGGCAGGGACCTAGAAGCATTGTTTGATGCCGATCTGATCAAGGCCGCGAGTACCACGACCGTTTTTGCCCGCGTTTCTCCAGAACAAAAATTACGCTTGGTTGAAGCACTGCAAGCGCAAGGTGAGGTGGTAGCCATGACCGGTGATGGGGTTAATGATGCACCTGCTGTTCGCAAGGCCGACATTGGCGTGGCTATGGGGATTACTGGCACAGAAGTGGCGAAAGAAGCCGCCGACATGGTGCTGACAGATGATAACTTTGCCACAATTGAAGCGGCAGTAGAGGAGGGGCGTGGGGTCTTAGACAATCTGATCAAATTTCTCAGTTTTATTTTAGCCACTAATTTTGGTGAAGGACTAGTGATTATAGCTGCGGTGTTAATGAGTGAAATATTGCCCGTGTTGCCAGTTCATGCGCTATGGATCAATATGACAGCGGCTATATTTCTGGGCTTGACGCTGGCTTTTGAACCCGGTGAACCCGGCATTATGGCTAAACCGCCGCGCCCGCCTGCTATGCCAATCCTAAAAGGTGAACTGATATTTCGTATTTTTTTAGTGGGCAGCATGTTGCTTGCTGGCGCTTTTGGCTTATTTGAATATGCACTACATCAAGGAGCCAGCATAGAGCAGGCGCGAACTATTGCGGTTAATGTTTTTGCTGTAGGCGAGTCATTCTATTTATTGAATTGTCGCTCATTACGCTTATCCATGTTTCGACTAGGTTTGTTTAGCAACTTGTGGGTTTGGATAGGCATTCTCTGTATGGCAGCGGCTCAATGGGCATTTACCTATCTGCCGGTTATGAATAAATTATTTCATACCGCACCGATTAGCCTGAATGACTGGATACCTATTTTTACGGTAGGCTTGATTATTCATTTAGTTATTGCCTTTGATAAAAGAATTCGCCTTTGGTTGGATCAACGTGGGGATAAAAAACCCGCCTAGCAGCCGATTAAGCTTAAAAATTCATGGCGCATTTAGAAT
>JACUUF010000166.1 GCA_014859465.1 Methyloprofundus sp. | reverse complement strand
ACACTTAAAGGTGTGAGCTAAGTGAACATAGCCGCGATAGAACCCTTATTGCCTGATCAGATACCCACTGATATTCTGACCATGGCCGACCAGCTCCCTTTTTTACTCGGCAGGTTGTCAGGTTCATTGGCAGACGAAACGGCGCAAGCCTTGGGTGATTTATTGAAAGTGACCAACACCTACTACAGCAACCTCATCGAAGGCCAATTTACTGAACCCCTTACACTTAATCCAAATACACCCAAGCGTCAGCGCAAAGAGCTGAGCGAATTGGCGGTAATTCACATGATGGCACAAAACGCGTTAGAGCGCAGCCTACGCCAGCATCGAGATTTGCCTTGGTCAGCGTTGTTTTCGCCAAACTTTTTGCAGCGCGTCCATCGAAGATTGTTTGAAACGGCCGACCCAGCTTTGTTATTGCTTGCCGATGGCAGCCGTTTAAACCCAGGTTCATTGCGAAGTGATGAGCAGCGCGACGTTATGGTGGGCACGCATAAAGCCCCGTCTTGGGAGTCTGTTGTTGCGTTGCTTGAGCGCATGAAATTTGTATATGGGGATTATGAGGATCCGAGAAAACGGGTGTTGGCTGCATTCGCTTATCATCACCGTTTATCTTGGGTGCATCCTTTTGCCGATGGCAATGGTCGATTATTGCGGATGATCACGCATTTGCAGCTATATAAACTAGGACTTGCCTCGCCGCTTTGGTCTTTATCGCGAGGATTAGCACGCCAACAAACCCAATATTATGCCGCCTTAGCTGCAGCGGATCGTCGGCGTTTGGGCGATACCGATGGCCGAGGGCAGTTGAGTCAGCAAGGATTGTTTGATTTCCTACGTTTTATGCTTAGGGTGTCTCTTGATCAAATCAACTATATGATTGCATGCCTCGATACCCCGTTATTAGCCGATAGGGTTGAGCGCGCCTTTGCCACTAACGAAAAATTGATTCGAGCTGGCGTGCGGGTGGAATCAGCAAAAGCTATCACCATTTTGCTCAAGTTTGGCAGGGTTAAACGCGGCGATTTTAAAATCTATACAGGGCTAAATGACCGTTATGCTACGGGACAATTAACAAAACTGATTGAGCTGGGTTTGGTAGGCAGCAAAACCCCTAAAGCCAGAGACCTAACCGCCAAACTTCCTGTATGGTTTGCACAACTGATATTTCCCGACTTACATCGGCGGTTTTTGTGATGTTTAAGCAAAAATATGCATTGCTCGTTCCCAAGATCCAGTGTGGGAATGCAGGCCTGCCGCTGCTGTGATACCCTTATGCATTCCCACTGAGGACAGTGGGAACGAGTCAAGATCTTTCAGGAACATCTTAAGGTATTGACTGTATGAGATTGCAGGTTAAACTTGAGATGAAAACCACTAAGCAATAACTGCCTAATAATGCAGTTGACTCAAAATAAGATTCACAACTAAAGACTCAGAAAGCTGCAATTCTTGTTGCTCGTACTTTATAAGTACCTTGAATGTTTTTTCGTTTTTAAACTTCTTTTTATCCGTCAACCATGAAAACCATGGTTCATTAGACTGCTCAGCGATTTGATAAATGCCTGCATAGATTTCATCACCACAAATCAACATGAAGGTTTCGTTTTCATTGTAGTCAGCTTTTTGAACATCTGACATATGCGCTTGACTGTCTTTTTCAATCAACAACAACTCAGCAACTTGTGTCGAAGTAAGAGGCAACTCCAACTCCATAAACACCTCAGGCTTTCCGCAACGGCGCAACTCTCTTGTCATACCTAAAAATCGAGTATTTTCAAGTAATTTCTCCAAATCTGCAGACTTGACGCCAGAATTACCCACTAAAAAAGGAAGTTCTTCATGCGTCTCTTTTAACAACCACTGCAACGGCGAATAACGCTTTTTTTTGCGATCAAAACAAGTCATCGTATTAGAAGCACCGGATACGCTTGGAGACAGTTGCCCCTTAAACACATTTGTTTTACTAGACCGCTTTGGCACTACAAGGAACCCATCCTGAGTCCACATCAAACATGACAATCCAAGATGATTAGCGGGCATACTCGTTTCAAAACTCGTTAACTCTGGACCCGGCTCCACCATCTCTCGAAAAGTTAAACCTCCGGGAAGCTTTACTTCAGGCAGCATATTCGTTGCCAAGTAAGCATAATAACTGGCCTTGTTAAAGACAATAGTTAGCCCATCATCACTTGGTAACAAGCCTTTAACTGCTAATGTATGACCATTATAATCTGACTTATCCAATGCATTAAAACGCTTGAGAATCCGATCTAAAGCCCCCTCAGACATAAACCAAGGCAAATCATACCATTCATTGCTCAAGTTAAACTTCAATGCTGAAATAGGTAAAGGCTTACTCGGCAAATACTCACAAACTGATTGAGAAATAA
The DNA here is from genome assembly GCA_014859465.1 of Methyloprofundus sp. Lineage (GTDB taxonomy): Bacteria > Pseudomonadota > Gammaproteobacteria > Methylococcales > Methylomonadaceae > Methyloprofundus. The sequence continues at coordinate 5,001 of JACUUF010000166.1, read as the reverse complement.
TGAACGGTGAAGGTTTTGAAGCCTTAACAGCGCCAACAAAACACTGAGTTTCGGTATGAGTCAAACCAACACTGGCCTGCAACTTGTTTTGATCTGTCTTTTTAAAAAACAAGAAGCGTCCAATCTCTCCACCGTATTGCTTCAAGTAAAAACGTGTATCATGACTATACCGGTCACCCTCCTGCTTTGATGAAGATATAAATAGCAAAATAAGTGCTGCTTCAACTAAAGCATATTGCGTCACATCCATAACCAACGACAAATTAAACGCACCCTTCACTAAATCGTTAACTAACGCATACCCGCCAAAAATCAGATGCGCCACAACAGCAAAGAGTAGCCAATATCGCCAACTTGGACGTGAAAATAAAATTCCTAAATATTGTGTAATCGGCACACCATGCCCCCTAATGCAAACTATTCTTAACAAAATAAGCTACCAGACAAGGAAAATACTAAAAAGCCTTTAGCCAACACGATTTTGAGGCAATTGATTTTTTAATAGTTTTGTCCTAGATAATTAACTGCAATCTGCACTAAAACATCCAGATAAATTAACCTGCTTAATTTTCCAAGCAACAGACTACCACAATGAAAGGCCTGTGCAGAAAAGAAAAAAAGGTCAAACCTTTTTTGTGGATAACTTTATTTTTTACCAGGCCTGGTGCTACTTTTTGCGTTATCTATTCAGATGATGCTGAATAACTCACTTAAAGGCTACGTTTTGAATTTGTGGTACTGGTTGTGGGAACTAGGCGAGCTAGCTCCGTAACCTTTTGATATATAACAGAATTTGGCGGAGAGCGGGAGATGGAAAAAGCACTTAAATATCAGCAGCTTAATGAATTTTCAAAGCATTGTACTCGCACTCATACTCACTTACAAAATCTTCACTTTTTTTGCTTAATTTATGAATCCTAAAATAAGCAAACCATCGTCACTTTTCTTAACATTTATTAAACGGATTCATCCAAATCCGAAACAAGGCTACTTACCCCTTAAGTCAAAGAGCCGACTAGAGTTAGGCAGGTCAACATTGCAAAAAGTATTCTCAAACCATTTACATTTTTATGTGATAATAATACCTTATAAATTTTGCACAAAGCAGGGTCGGCAGAGGTTCATAATGTACATCATACTCCAATAGGTATTAAAAAATTACGAGATTTCTACTGGAACTTTAGTGTATGAATGTTTAAAGAGTGAACAAGAATAGTGGCGAAGTCAGATCAAATAATTAGTTTAGTAAAAGCCGGTGCAATCGGAGACAAAGTACAGTTCAAGAGAGTTGTAGAATTTCTTATTGCAGATGAACGACAAAAAAAGCATCACATTATTGCGAACCGTTTAGAACAGGAGCTGATCAAACTCAACACCTCTAATTCAGTCATTAACTCCCCAACCGCAAAAGACAGTCAAATATCATCTTTAATTGATGAAGTTTCCCCAAAACTCAAGTTATCAGATCTCGTACTATCAGAATCAATAAAAGCTCCTCTTAAAGAACTTGTAGAGGAACAGTCAAGAGTAGATCTTCTGCGCTCTTACAGTTTAGAGCCTAGAAGTAGAATTCTGCTGATTGGCCCCCCAGGAAATGGAAAAACTTCTTTAGCAGAAGCTCTCGCCGAATCGATGATGGTTCCATTACTAATAGTACGTTATGAAGGAATTATCGGCTCTTACTTAGGAGAAACAGCCTCTAGATTGAAGAAAGTCATAGATTTTGCATCCACTCGACGCTGCGTACTGCTCTTTGACGAATTTGAAACTTTAGGCAAGGAGCGTGGCGACACCCATGAAACTGGCGAAATTAAACGAGTAGTTAGTTCTTTACTTATGCAAATCGACTCTCTACCGAGCTACGTTATAGTTATGGCCGCCACTAACCATGGTGAACTGCTTGATAGAGCAGTATGGAGACGTTTTCAACTAAGGTTAGAGATACCGAAACCTACCAGAGCGCAAATTGTGTTTTGGTTTGAAACATTTGAAAAAAAGCATAATATATCGCTGGACTATGCATACGAAACTTTAGCTAAAAAACTTTATGGCTCAAATTTTTCTGAAATAGAGGAGTTTGGCAAGGTAATATTGCGTAAATTTGTATTAAACCAACCTAGTTCTAAAATGCGTACTATAATATCATCTACACTTAAAACATGGTCTGAGAGAACACTGACTTCGAAGCAACAGGTTTAAAAATTATGAACCATCACCCTTTACTTTTATTTCCAGCTCCAGGCAAAGCAAGCCCCGCGAAACGTAATGGTGGTGGCTCCCCCCCAAATACTCCTTCCATTTCCCGACAAGCTGAAATACTTGGTCCAAAATTTTCTCGTCTTGAAGACGCTATCGAAAACAGACGAATAGAAGTTCAAAATGATACACCCGGAATCGATCCTGAATATACAGTTATTATTGAAACTTATGGCAGTGTGTCGGATTTTTTCAAAGCTGTTAGAAAAATTTCTGGCTTAGAGTGGCTTGGTGAATATGAAATTAGAGAACTTGAACCTAATGAAGACTTTTACGCTAGAGGTAGCGATCCACAAAAGCCACTAAACGGGCAAGTTATGCTCATGCTTTCTGATCGAAGAGCTATTAATGAGCTTCTCTCTCTCTGGCGTCAATTTGGCCAAGACCCAAGCATGGAATTTACTCGTGGTTGGGCAAAGTTTAGGGATTTATTCCGTCTTCTAAAGGACATTAGATATTGGGACACGCAAGATAGACTAAACAATACAGGCATCCTCGAATACTGGAGAGAGCGATTAGAACATGAACCTGATTCTCCAGTCAGGTTTGAAGCAGAACTATGGTTTCGAACAATTGAAAGCAAGCGAGAATTAGCTCTCAGAAATGTTACAGATTTAACTCTAATGCTTGGAGGGCAAGTTCTCAGTTCATGCGATATCCCAGAAATAAATTATCAATCATTATTAATAGAACTACCTGCTAACCAAGTTAATAGCATTCTGAATGATAGCAATGTTGCTCTAGTTCGTTGCGACCAGGTAATGCTATTTCGCCCTTTAGGCCAAATGTCTGTTGACCCCTTATGGAATGATGCAGAGGAAGACTCAAACTATTTAGCAACCGAAATCGTAAGCGATCAAGAAACAACTCAACAAACACTTAGCCCTCCTAGGGTTGCTCTTTTAGATGGTTTGCCATTAGCAAATCACAAGGATATCCAAGACTACTTGATAATTGATGACCCTGATAGTTTTGAGACAGACTACCTTGCAGAAAAGCGTATTCACGGAACTGCAATGGCATCCTTGATAATTAATGGCGATTTAAACGAAGGTGCTCGAAAAATTACATCTTCATTATATGTTAGACCTATCATGAAGCCCAACATACATACTTCCAATCAAATTGAATGCATCCCCGATACGGAACTACCTATAGACATGGTACATCGTGCAGTTAAACGCATCTTTAATAATGATGGCGATGAACCACCGGCCGCACCATCTGTCAAAGTGATAAACTTATCAATTGGCGATCCAAACAATCATTTCAATGAAAAAATCAGCCCTTTTGCACGACTACTAGACTGGCTAAGCGTGAAATACAATGTCTTATTTATTGTAAGTGCTGGAAATCATGCCAAAGCAGTGACTGTCCCTCAGCCAGGACGAACCTTTCATGAATTACCACACCAACTCCAAGCATTAACTTTTTTTACTTCATTACAAAACGACCACTGGGATCGAAGACTTCTTTCTCCCGCTGAAAGCGTTAATGCACTAACAGTTGGAGCCTTGCATTCCGACAAATCGAGCTTGAATCTCCGTGATGGTTTATACAACTTATACGACAAAGATATGCCCGCTGCATACTCAGCGCAAGGTAACGGTTACCTGCGTTCCATAAAACCTGATATTGTAATGCCAGGGGGACGGATATTACACAATGAGCCCATCATTGGCTCTGACATCACGTCAGTTAATAATTATGCCCCGCCAGGCCAGTTAGTTGCTCATCCTCGCAGTTCAGAATTAAACTTTAGAGTTCATAGTAGAGGCACTAGTAATTCTGCAGCCCTCGCATCTCGCAGCTGTGCCGAAATTTGTGAAATACTTGAAACCCTTTTTATTGAAAGTGGCAAACCTGAACAATTTGAACAGTATTCTCCACTTTTATTAAAAACCCTCGTGACCCACGGAGCCTCATGGAATCATGTGTATGATCATATCAATGATTATTTAAATCCTATTGATGCAACGGCACTAAAAAAGATTGTCTCTCGGAACATTGGCTACGGTAATCCAGATATTGACCGAGCAAAATTCTGTTTGGATAACAGAGCGACAGTTCTCGGTTACGGTTCAATTGAGGATGATGAAGCACACATATATAAAATACCCATACCCGAAGGGCTAGGCGGTTCGAATGTTTGGCGTCGTTTAACAGTTTCATTATCTTGGTTTGCAACTCCATGCCCCACAAATCTGAAGTACAGAGACGGTGTATTATGGTTTACGCTCGAGGGTGACAATAAAGAACTCACAAGACGAAGCCCCAAATCTGCCGACTGGATGCAAGTTAAGCGAGGAACATTACAGCATGAAATATTTGAAGGCGAAGACTTAGCTGTTCTTTCTGATGATAAAAATTTGGTTATAAAAGTTAGTTGTAAGAAGAACGCTTCTAAAATAATAAACCCCATTAATTATGGGTTGGCAATAACGCTGGAAGTTGCAGAGGGCACGAGTATAAACTTATATCAAGATATACAAGAGTCTATTGAAGAGCAGGTGAGACTAGAATCCCGAGAGCAAATCCCAGCAAGATAAAGAATATTATTGTCGGAGTGGAGCCAGTTAGACTCCAGAGAAGAAATTGGCGAATTGTTAAAAATCGAAAAGTATACTAACGCGATTAACGTCGCCATTTAAAAAGTATGAAATAAACAAAAAACAAGGCATAAGCTGCCATAGGCGTTATTACAAAGCCAATGATTGCCCATACCCAAAACGATCCGCCTACTTT
>JACUUF010000412.1 GCA_014859465.1 Methyloprofundus sp. | reverse complement strand
GAATACCGATGAGTCAACCGCAGATACAAATACCGCTGGATTTACCCAATGTTCGAGTCGAAAACTACCAACAAACCGATAAAGGCTTAGTCATCACAGTCGTTAGCACCTGTACTACGACGGAGTGTCGCCAATGCGGTCGAACGATCGACAAATTTCACGGTTACGGCAAAGCCATTACGTTACGGCATTTGCCCATCTTTGATCGCCCGGTTTGGATTCGCATCAGGCCGAAGCGCTTTCAATGCCCCTACTGTGACAAAGGGCCGACCACGTCCCAGCGCTGCGAGTGGTATGAACCCAAAAGCCCGCATACTAAAGCCTATGAAAATTGGATTCTACGCGAGCTGGTTAATAGCACGCTCAGTGACGTCAGCCTGAAACAGGATCTGAGCGTCGAGTGCATTGAGGGCATCCTCGATCGTCATATTCGGCGACAAGTGGACTGGTCAGCAGTACCCCGTTTGGAGTTGCTCGGCATTGATGAAATCGCCTTGAAGAAAGGGCATAAGGATTTTGTTGTCATTGTGTCCGGACTGACGGCGCAGCGTGAAAAATATATCTTAGCCGTATTACCGGATCGCAAAAAAGAGACGGTCAAGGCCTTCTTAAAGACGCTGCCGCCTTATCAATGCCAAAGCATTCGCCAGGTCTGTATTGACATGAACGAAGGCTATGGCAATGCGGTACTTGAAACCCTGCCCAAGGCTCAGGTTGTGGTGGATCGCTTCCATGTCGCCAAACATTATCGTGACTGTGCCGATAAAGCGCGCAAAATTGAAATGAAGCGTCTGAGAAAGACACTGCCGGAGTCAGAGTATGCACAATTGAAAGGGGTGATGTGGGCTTTCCGAAAACCTTGGGCAGCGCTAACAGAAGAACAACAAGTCATGTTACTGCTGCTGTTTCAGCATGCACCGATCTTGAGAGACGTGTATGTGCAACGGGAAGTGCTGACCGGTATTTTTGAGCGGCGGCAGAGTAAAACGGAGGCCGAACAAGCTTTAACACAATGGCTGGTGCGAATCAAAACATTAGGCTTAGACTGTTTTGCGCCTTTTATCACCACGTTGGATAACTGGCGAGATAAGATCACCAACTATTTTATTGGTCGCGAAACCAGCGGCTTTGTCGAAGGGCTGAACAATAAAATCAAAGTGATCAAGCGTCGCTGCTATGGTATTTATAACCTAGGTCGATTATTCCAGCATATTTGGCTGGATGTTCAGGGACGCCAAATCTTGTTTGCGAAACACTAGATATTGGGTGCTACCACGGGAAATCCGGAAGAGCC
>JACUUF010000165.1 GCA_014859465.1 Methyloprofundus sp. | reverse complement strand
CGTTTGAATGTGTTTTTCTGCTAACACTTCGAGCGGGTTCAGTTGCGCAATTTGCGCAAGCTTTATAAGTGCGTCGTCGTTGGCTTCGTATTTAGTAGTTTTTGATCTATAAAGATTTTGTTGAGTGATGCCGATTTTTTTAGCAATGGCATATTCAGACAGGCCGCTTTTTTCTACAGCGGTTTTCAATACTTTCGATGTGACATTTTCCATTTCAATACCTCCCCAGGTCTTAAAATTCCGTTAACGTTAACGGCTTGATTAGTAGATTAAAGTTTTACTAGTCACAATGCAATACTAAATAATTTGTTTAAAAATAAATTGACTACCAAATAATTTATTTAGTATAGTTGCCCCTAGTCGCAATTCCTTTGCGGCTTTCCCCAGGTCGGCGGGCTTGATCACCCGCCATTTAATTAAAGACTTGGAAACCTACAAAAAAGGGGTAACAAATGAACACTGAAAAAACATATCAATACAATCTGACATTAGAAGAAATTCACACCATAGAAAACTCTATTTTAGATGCAATTGTTTCAATCGAGCTTTCCGGTTCACAGTCTAATTCAAGCTTTCAGCAGTTACGCAAGTTAAAAGAATTTAAAAAAACCTTTGCGCAAAAATTCATTGAAGCGGTGGAGGGCGCGAAATGAGCCAGACCATGCACCAATTATCCAGCCAAGCCGTTGAATTATTTAAGGCAATGACAGAATCAAAACTGGAAAAAGCCATTAACAAAGATGAAGCCGCCGCGCGCATTTTGGAGCGTGTAGAATTTGGCCGCTATATGTGGAATCAAACCGCAACCGAGAAAGGATTACGCGATGTAATTTTAATTGCTGGCCGTTTGAAACAGTCCGTTAACGTTAACGATAGTTATGACCTGTTAACGGAAAAGCAACAGCTTGCTATATCGGACGGTTTTAAGCGCATGTTCAATTTCGTTAACAAGTTTCAGCCGTTAGCCAATGCGGTGGCTTAAATGGCATTAAGAGATTACAAGGCCGAAGCCGCCGAAATTGAGCAAAAACAAGCGGCGGAATATTTAGCCGAAGTTTTAGCGGTTTTGCCTTGGGGGTTTCGTAAATTCATTCCAAAAGAATATTGGTCTACTTATCACAAAGCCGGATTTTATGCGGCTAATTCCTTTCTAACCAGCCTTAAAGATCAGGCTAAAAAAATAAGTTACCGCCTAGCCTTAGATGATGACCAGTTAATTAACGAAGCCGAAGCCGCCGCGCGTATGTGCGAGCGTTTTTTAATTAATGCTGGCGGTAATTATGATGCGGCTTGGTATATGGCCGAAGCTTACGCGCTGAATAAAAAAGTTGATTTACCAGACACGGAAAAACTCGGCGTTTATCCGGCTATGATGCGGCTTTGTGATGGCAGATGGTGGCGGCGGGCTTTGCGCAAGGTTCATGCGCGGGGCTTGGAAAGCCTAGCCATTAAAGCCAATGCGGTTAATTTGATGCGGTCAACCTATGCCAGCACCGACACGGTTAAAAGACGGGGCGAACAAAAAGCCAGAAACGCCCGAATCCTAGAAAACATCAAAGCGGTTAATGAAGTTGGAGACGAATACAGCCTTGCTGAATTGGCCGGCTTAAACGTATCAAACCCAGCAATCCGCCGCGCCGAATTAATGACGCGCATTAAAGGTTTTGAAGTTATGGCAGATCAGGCAGGCCATGTTGGGGAGTTCTACACATTGACCGCGCCGAGCAAATACCATTCAGCGTTAAGCCGTTCAGGCGACAGAAACCCGAAATTTCAAGGATACACGCCGCGCGAGACTCAAGCCTATTTGTCTAAGCAATGGGCTAAGGCGCGAGCCGAATTACAGCGAGCGGGGATAAAGCCATACGGTTTTAGAGTAGTAGAGCCGCACCATGACGGAACCCCGCATTGGCACATGCTTTTTTTTATGCCGTTCGGCCAAGTTTTGCAATGCCGAGAGATTTTGCGCCGCTATGCCTTGCAAGTTGATGGAAACGAACCGGGCGCGAGTAAACAGCGTTTTAAAGCGGTGGCAATCGACAAAAGCAGGGGAACGGCGGCTGGGTACATTGCTAAATACATAGCTAAAGCGATTGATGGCTTTGCGCTTGATGCGGATTTGTACGGAAACACGGCAAACGATGCGGCTAGGAATATTGAAGCCTGGGCAAGCACTTGGAATATCCGCCAGTTTCAGCAGATAGGCGGCGCGAGTGTAACGGTATGGCGCGAATTACGCCGTTTAAAACCAGAAGACACAAGCGCAAATGAATTTTTGGAGCGCGTCAGGGCGGCGGCTGATCGTGGCGATTGGGCGGAATATTGCAATTTAAACAATGCGGGGCAAGTCGGCCTAATGTTAAGTGATGAATTAGAAATAGGGCGTTATGGCGATGTTAAAGCAAAGCGCGTTATAGGTATTCAAACCGCATTAGGAAACTTGTTAGGCGGTGGTGATGAAGTGATAACTCGAATTCATACGTGGACAATTGGCCAGCCAAACCAGCAAGGCGAAGCCGCGCAGTTAGAGCAAGGCGAAGCCGCCGCGCCTTGGACCCGTGTAAATAACTGTACTAAATCAAATGAAGAATTAGAGAAATTAGCCAGTTTACAAAGACAGGCAAGGGGTGAATTTTCGCTTTTGGTTGAAAGTGGGGATTATTTAGAGAGTCAATTTTGGGAATTTTACGAAGAATGGAGTTTTGAACATGGATATTAGAGCGAGATTAGGACAGTTACACACGGAAATAGACGCGGCTAATAACGCGCCGATGATTCAAAAACCGTTAAAGGTGGGCGCGGTGGTGCAATCAATGTATTTGATTTTAGACGCTTTAGAAAAACGCACAAGTCAGGCCGTTAATGTTAACGGCGATTATTACGGAGTAGATCAAGAATTTGAGGGGGTTGAAAATGTCAGAGATTAGAAAAACAGTCGGTTTTGTAAAGTGCCCAATTACAGGCGATAAAGCCGAAGTACGGCGCGACAAAAAACAAAAGCTTTATTACGTTGGACAAGCCGGAATGATAAAGCCGAATTCAATAGACGGACAAAAGTGGTTAAACGAAAATACCGAGTTTTTAGCCGATGAACAAGCCGAAGCAGTAAACGCCGCGCCTGTTAAATATGGTCAAAGGGTAACAACAAGAGAATTCTTAGAAAGCTTAGAGTCTCAAAAACCCAAGCCATTAAACCAGCCGCATAAAAATGAAGATGGGGGGCTTTTGTTATGAGCGAGCAAGCCGAAAATAATGCCGCAATGGATACGGAAACATTAAACCAAATTGAAAGCGATTTTGTGCAATTTGAAGAACAAGCCGAACAGGTAGGGCCAGAGATACCAACAGGCGATCTTATTTATCCTATTATCGGGTTTACTTTAGATTTAGCCGCGCCGAATTGGGAAATAAACGAAACCGAGAAAAAAGCCCTTTCAGATGCTTACGCCGATTTATTAGATAAATATTTTCCAAACGTAGCCGGGCATTTTGGCATTGAATTAAGCGCCTTATTAATCACCACCGCCATTTTTGCGCCGCGCATAGGCAAGCCGAGAATTTTATTACCAGAGACAGACGAAACCACCAGGCCTGGTGATGATTCGGAAAGCCAGCCAGCCAAACAGGGCAAAACCGCACCCGCCTTAGATGGATTTGCGGATTTACCAGAAGTGGGGTAACTATGCGAAAAGTAGACACCAGCCGAGCCGCTAAAATTGTAGTCGTAACCGGTAAAAGCGGTAGCGGAAAAAGTGCCTGGACTAAAAAACAGATCAGCCGATCGAGCCGTTTAATTATTTGGGATATTGATGACGAATACAGCGGGGCGGTTAAAGGTATCAAACGCATTACAAATATTAAAGAATTAGCCAGCGAATTAAAAAAAACCGTTCGCGGGAAATTCGCGTTTGTGGGTGCAGTTTCGGACTTTGATTTATTTTGTCGGTGTGCTTTTGCTTGGGGTGATTGTGTTTGCGTGGTCGAGGAATTAGCAGACGTGACTAGCCCAGGAAAAGCCCCACCAGCATGGGGGCAATTGGTAAGGCGTGGCCGCAAATATGGGATTAGCATTTATGCCGTAACCCAGCGACCAGCCGAAAGTGATAAAACAATAATAGGCAATGCAAGCCTTTTGCACGTATGCCAGATGCAAAAAGCAACAGACCGCCGCTATATGGCGGCCGAAATGGATATAAGCCAAACCGAAATAGATCAATTAAAGCCGCTTGAATATATCGAAAAAAACAGCGCGGGAGAAATAAAACGCGGAAAAATCACGTTTTAAACCGTTAACGAAAATTAAGCATTAAAGCCCCTATATGGGGCTTTTTTTATGCCCTAAATAAAATGGTTTTGGGCGTTCGTTAACGTTAACGGAAAGTCAAAAAAACCTTGAAAAAAAACGTTTTAATAGGCTTTGAGAATTTTATTAACATCAAATCCAAATCCTAGAGGGTTTTTAGCATGACATCATCACAAATGAAAAAATACGCGTTAACCGGCATTGTAGCCGTTGTAGCCGTAGCAATTGCGAACCGCATTGCACCAGTATCAAAAATTGTAAACAACCGTTAAAGGGGTAAGAAATGCGAATTTCACGAAAAATGCCGAGCCTTTCAAATGTGGCGGCGGGTTCAGAAGCGGTTCTAAATTTACCGCTTGGTAATACATACGATCAATTACTTTTGTCTTATTCAGGCGTAACGCTTGAACAGATTAAAAACATTCGTTTAGAAATTGGCTCCAAAGTCGTTCAACAGTTTAAAGACGGTCAACGTGTAGTTGATTTAAACACATATTACTGACGTCCAGCAGATTCGGAGGGCCTGTTAACATTTTGGTTTGTGCGCCCAGAAATGCACACGTTACAAGATCAGCGTTTAACCGCATTGGGTACAGCGGATATTAAAACGCTGGCTTTGCGTTTCGATATTGATGCGGACGCAGTTGCGCCAGTCATTACCGCCTATGCAGTGCAATCAGAACGCCAGCCTTTAGGCTTAATTACCAAAATCCGAACGTTTACAAGTTCAGTTGCAACAAGTGGCACGCAGGAAATCGACAATCTACCAAAAGGCACGTTTGAAAAAGGCATTCGTATTGCCGCTTTACATGCGTTTAAGGCAGACATTACCAAAGTTGAATTAGACCTAGATAGCCGCAAGGTTTTTGAATTGCCGAAAGCGGTAGCGGAAAACGTGCAGAAAAAATACAACCGCGCACCTTTGACAGCAAAAGCCAGCCATCTTGATTTTGCGCTAGAGGGTGATATTGTTCAAAGTATTACAACCGCTCAAATTCAAGATTTGCGCCTAAAGCTTGACCATACGGCGGCGGGTTCAACTGATTTGGTAGTTGAGTATTTGGAAGGCCTAGACGGTATTTAAATGGGGCCGCGTATAGCGGCTTTTAACAAGGTGAATTTTTTATGAGTTGGTTAAACGACTTACAGCAAAACGACTATTTTACAGGCGCGAAAGCTGTTATAGACACGATCACAAGCGCGTCAAGTGACCCTAAAAACTCACAAAGCCAGCAACAGCAATTACTCGATCAACCGCCAGTTGAACAGCAAATTAACGCCCAGACTTTTGACCCGTCAAAAATGAGCGTTAACGTGGGCGGAATGGCGATTAATCCGCTATACATTGGCGGCGCGGTAGTAGCGGCGTTGTCTTTGTTTATGGCTTTGAGATAAGGGGTTTTTATGTTATCGGGTGGTTTTGATGGTGGCGCGGGTTCAAGTTATCAGGGTGGTTCTGCTACAGGCGGGAATTTAGACCAGCAGACTAGTTTTGGCGGGTTCAATATTAACGCCGCGCCAGCTTGGGCGGGTGGAAATTCAAGCGGCGGCGGTAATTCGGGTTTAGATAATAAAACGCTTTTAATTGGTCTAGGCGTATTGGCGTTGGCATGGTTTGCATTAAACCGCAAAAAATAAAATGGTCTGATTCGTTAGACGACATTTTCAGGCCGTTGTTATTCGATGATTTTGATTTAATTAAAAACCAAGTAAAAACGGATATTTGCGAATTATGGCAAATTGAGGGGTGCGGCTTTACGATCACCAGAGCGGAATTAGATCATGCCGGAAAACCAGCGGATTTTGTTTTTGTGGTCGGTGTCGGTCAAAACGCATTGCACGTTATAAACCATTTTAGAGCGGGTGCGAAAAAACAAGGTTTTAGAGCATTTAGGATTCATTCGCGCCGCGTTGGTATGGGGCGTTATTTAAAAAAAATAGGCTTTAAACCGTTAGAAACGGTTTATTCATTGGAGTTGAAAAAAAAATGAGTGGCGGTTCTAATAAATCAAGCAGTTCAACAAGTACGACCTATTCAAGCGATCAAAGTTATACGGACTCGTCAAGTACAACTATAAATAATTTAGATGGCGGCGTAATTAAGGACGCGTTTAATTTTGCAAGCGGCGCATTGGGTAGCGTGGATAATGCGACAGACGGCGCAATGAAGGTTAGTTTGGGGGCATTGGATTATTACGACAAAATTAATCGAAACAGTTTAGCGGTTTTAGAGTCAAGCACTAAAAACGCGCTTGATTTTGCCAGCAATGCAAGCAAGGGCGAAAGCCAGCAAGCCGCCGAATTTATGACTAAAAACGCCGTTTATATCGGTTTAGGTGGTCTGGCGTTAGCTTATTTAATGTCGCGGGGTAAATAATGAAAATCAAAATTGAAGCGGATTCACACGAAACATTAACCCAGGTCGGTAATTATTTTCGCATTTTAGAAGCGGGCGGGCGTTTAAGTGTAACGCTATATTTAGCCGATGGTTCAAGCCGAAAAAATGATCTAGAGTCAGGCATGGCTTGGAAAGTCGAGCAAGAATTTAGAGCGGTTGAAATTTACAGCGAAACAACGCAAACAATTGAATATGTAACCTCTTTTGGTGAAATTTTAGATTCGCGAATTAGCGGCTCAATCAATACAACCGAGCAAGGCGGGGCGTTTAACGGTTTACCGCTTTTAAATTTTGATGTAAACGCAAAAACCATACCTCAAAACTTAAACCGTAGAGAGTTGCACATTTCAGCAAGCGACACAAACGCGGGTTTAATATGGCTAGGCTCAAAAGTAACAGGCGCAGGAATCCCGATAGATGCGGGGGAAAAAGCCGTTATTTATGTTAATTCCGAAATGCAAGTTTATGCAGATAATTTAGCGGATAAGCTTTATTTGGCGGAGTTGATCTAATGGCTTCAGCTTATCGCAAAAACGCGGCTAATCCAGTCGGGGTTATTTTCGACCATGGTGGCATAAACGCACCAAAAAACGCGCTTATTTGTAACGGCGCGGCGGTAAGTCGTTCGGAATACTCAAAACTATTTGCGGCCATTGGTGAAACGTGGGGCGCGGGTAATGGTGTTAGCACATTTAACTTACCCGATTTAACCAATCGGGTAACACGTGGCGCGGGTGC
>JACUUF010000164.1 GCA_014859465.1 Methyloprofundus sp. | reverse complement strand
ATGCGTATTTCACCTAGCAAAATAGTTTTATTTCCGATAGTATGCATGGAAGTTGCCACGTCTTAAGCCCTGATTAACTACATAATACAAGGCAACCTGTCACATTGACAGGTTTAACCTAATATGAAAGCAATCATGCCTGAAAATAAGATCAGTATTAAATAGTAGGGCAAATGTGCCTTGTGCTAAATGTTAGCGTTTTGTGAGGATAAGGAATGAGTTTAGAAGATAAACTGTCTGGATGGACAGGTCCTTCGAGTAGCACGGAGCAGGATAAGCAGGAAAGAACGGAACGGATGATTCGCCAAGCGATAGATTCACATGAGCCATTCAATAATTGTTCATTAAAAGTGTTTGCGAAGGGGTCTTACGCTAATAATACTAATGTGCGGTCAGATAGTGATGTAGATATAGCGGTGGAGTGCACAGAATGCCAATACTGGGGGGAATCTGAAAAAGGAAATCATTCGCTCAGTGGACCATATGGGGGAATCTGGACCCCTGCAAAGTTAAGGGCGGAGCTTGTTTCCGCTATGAATGCAAAATTTCCGAGTCAGGTAGATTCTTCAGGGTCTACCGCAATACAGATAAATTCTAACTCAGCACGCGTAGATGCCGATGTGGTTCCATGTTTTAGCTATCGCTACTACATGAGTGATGGGTCGAGAGACGGAACAAAGATATTCAAAACCGATGGCAGCAGCATCGTTAACTACCCTATCCAACAAAAGGTAAATGGAACAGAAAAGAATAATCGAACCGGATATGCCTACAAGAAAGGGGCGCGGCTCCTAAAGCGTATTGAAAATGCAATGGTACAAGATGGTGCATTTCGTGAGTTACCTTCATTTTTCATGGAGTGTTTGGCCTATAATTGCCCAGACAATGCCTTTTCTCACCCAGCATGGACAGAACGCCTTCGAGCTATGCTTGTTCATATTTGGGGCAGCCTTCAAGGTGATGAAGAGCCGGCCTCTGATCGCTGGATGGAGGTTAATGAATGCTTCTTCCTGTTTCATACGAACCAAAAATGGAGCCGTGAGGATGGACGCGATTTCGCCAAAGCGGCCTGGAACTATTTTGGATTCAATTAATGCGTAATATCGCACTCAAGAGTTCACTGTATATTCTGGTCGGAGTTTCAGCTGTTGCTTGGTTTTCTCTAGCATATTTTGGCGGATTAGATCTATCGAAAGTTAAAGATTTTTTTGGGCTTGTACCAAAGGTTGTGACTATTGATCTTCTAGTAGTTGCCGTGTTCGTTAAATGGGGCTGGAAACTTAAAATATTTAGAGGGTGGCTTGTCCCTTTTCCAAATTTAAATGGAAGCTGGGTAGGTTTTATATACTCTGACTGGAAGAATCCTGAAACAGGAGAAAAGCCACCGCCCATACCCGTAATGCTCACAGTAAACCAGTCTTTCTTTCACATTCATTGCATGATGTGTACGAGTGAAATGGAAAGTTCTTCGTATTCTGAAGGCTTTCTTATCGAACCGGATCGACAGATTAAAAACATAGCATATTCCTATACTAGCAAGCCTAGATTAAGTTTAAATGAGCGGAGTATCCCGCATGATGGTACAGCAGTGTTCAAGATCATTGAAAAGCCGAAGCAAAAGCTAGTAGGTAGATATTGGACGGAGAGGTTAACAAAGGGTGAAATTGTTCTTAAGTATCACTCTAAAGACATACTTGAGGAGCTTCCGGAAGAGCTGGGAGATCATCCCGTAACAGAAGATGAAAATCGACGTTAATAAAGTGCTGATGTCGGATAAATTTTCCACGGAGCTCCAAGCCGGCCGCAAACGCAGGCTTTAAGTTCAATAAGAGGTCAAGGAACAATGAAAATATCTAACGTATCTATCTGTAATTTCAGATCTATTGGCGAAGCAAGTTTTGATTGTCACGACTTCAATATTTTTGTCGGGCAGAATAATGCAGGTAAAACCAATTTTTTCGAAGCGATTGAATGGTTTTTTAATGGTATTCCTAAAGGTAAGTCTATGAATGATTTGCATCCTAATGGGGATACATCAAAAATAATCTCGGTAAAAATAGAGTTTTCAGATGCTTTGCATGGTGCAAATAATATGCGTAATGAGGCGAACAAAACAAAAATGCTAGGGGTTTTAAACGGCAGTAATACTTTATTAGTTGAAAGGTCTAGTGAAGAACCAAGCAAAAGAAAGCTAACCATAAATGGAGAAGAATTGGCTAAAAATCCAGCAGGATTTGATAAGGCATTTAACGATTTCCTACCGAAATTTGAATATATACATACCAAGCAGTATTTTGATGAAGTAGCAAAATACTCTGCAAAGACTCCGGTTGGCATCATGCTGTCTTCCGTTCTAGAAGAAATACTTCAGGACAACCCTCAATACAGGGCTTTCAGAGATAAGTTTGATGAATTATTTGATGATGAAGACTCGGCAGTAAAACTGGAGTTTGATCGCCTAGGTGGGAATGTTAAAACCCACTTAGAAAAGCAGTTTGCTGAGTGTACAAAAGTTAGTTTTGAAGTATCTAGCCCAGAATTCAATGACTTGCTTAAGAATTTCCAGACTAGAGTCGATGATGGCGTTGAAACATACGCTTCAGAAAAAGGTGATGGAATGCAAAGAGCCTTGATGCTTGCCATAATTCAGGCGTATGCAGATTATCGGAAAAACAGAGAGGACGCTGGTAAGTCTTTTCTGTTTTTTATTGATGAAGCAGAGCTGCATTTGCATCCAACAGCACAACGAAAGTTAAAAGATGTGCTTTTAACGTTGAGCGCAGAATTGGATCAAGTTTTTATCAATACTCATTCATCTGTTTTTGTTGCGGATGATCACGCTAGTCAGAAAATCTACAAGGTAGAGAAAGAAGACAGTATCTCTAATTTTAGACATGTAGATGCACTGGATAAGCCTTATGTTGTTTTTGAATTGCTTGGTGGTAGCCCGTCTGATCTGTTACTTCCTCGTAATTTTTTAATAGTTGAAGGGCCAAGTGAAGTCGAATTGTTAACCCGCGTAATAAGACGTTTTTATCCAGAAAAACCTTCAATTCAAATAATTTCAGCTGAGGGTGATACTCATCAAGCTAAACGCTCCATTAACGCTATAAAAAAATCGTTTAAACCACTCGAAAATTCAATTTTCGGAGAAAAGATGGTTGTTTTGTGTGATGCACCAACTTCAAAAGCTCAAGGTGGTTTTGATGACTTTATGAACGAGTTCAAAGCGTTCAACGATAGAGGTCAAATTAGTGTATTAGCTGAGGGATCATTAGAAGAATGCTATCCAGATCATTTGGATTGGAGAAGGACGGAACAACAGGTTTCAGATATGTCTGGCAAGCAGAAAACGAAACTCGCTAAGCGAGTTGGCGCTGAAATTACACGTGAACAATTTGAAAAAGATATGATATCTGTTTTTGAAACTCTTGTTTGTGTATGGAAATTGGCATTTTGAAACTTAACAAGCCAATCCGTACGGAAGTTTTACTCGCTACGCTCCCAAAATTCCTGTGAGAGGGGCGTTATGTGTCCACATTTCACTACCAGTAATAATGCTACCTATAGTCTGTAGAACTATAGTCATCACCTTGGAACAATGGTTTCTTTTTAAATAGTTCCTACTGATGCCTAGAATCCCGAGTATTTCATTGCGTTCCATCCTTGCTGAGAATATCCGTGCTTTTCGAAAGTCACGTGCTATTTCACAGGAAGAGTTAGCTGATATTTGCGACTTGCATCGTACTTATATTGGCTCAATTGAACGAGAAGAGCGCAATGTAACTTTAAGTACGCTTGAAGTACTTGCTGAAGCTCTTGGTGTAAGTGTCATGGAATTGCTTACATCGAGAGCAGATTGTGACAAATAAAACTCCAGTTGATTTTAAAACAGCCATTCAAACATCAGGCTTTGATATTTATTCACCGATCGAAGTTGGTGATGCTAATTATTGGATTCCAACGTTACAGCTAGAAGCTTTACTAAACCAAGATTTAATTGGGCTTAATTTGAATGGTTTGGCGTTAAGAACTAGGTCAAAGGTCGTCAAACAAGCAGTATGTTCAGCTCTTGGTTACCCAGTACCTGAGTCTTTCAAAAAAACTCAGCCACGTTTTTTTGGTCAGCAGCTCGACATTTACACACAAAAATCTAGAAACTTACAAATTTGGAATGAAGAACTTTCGCCGACAAGGCGCTATGCATTAATCCAAATATCTGAGCTCGATGTCGTTACAAGAGTTAGAGTAGTCAATGGGCAAGAGCTAGCAAGTTTAGATACTACAGGAACGATAACTACAAAATACCAAGCAAGTCTTCTGAATGACGTTGAAGCTAATGAGTTAATCTCAAATACGGATACACCCGAACTTTTACCATATCTAAATGCTAACGCAGCTTTTTCTGGAGCTATTAGTCCAGTGGATGAGCCACAATCTTCTGCGTTATTGCCAATTCAGGAGATATTTAGCCGTCTATCGCCTCTAGTGGGCTGTAAGTTTAAAGATCCTGGTGTTGATCAGGAACGTAATCGCGGTGAGGGGTTGCACCGTTTGATTTGCGAATATTTGGGATACAGTCGATATGAAGATAAAGGCCAGTTTCCTGATATTCGTCACCAGTTATTAGAAGTTAAATTACAAACATCTCCGACAATAGACCTTGGGTTGGTACTGCCCAGTAGTAATGACAATGTTGATGTACAACAACTTGGTAACTACCATCCAAAACATCGTGATACTCGTTATGTTATATTTTATGGAAATACAGATGGTACCTTTGTGACACTTACCAATCTATACGTAACTACTGGTGCTGATTTTTTTTCTCGTTTTAGACGGTTCGAAGGTAGAGTAAGCAATGGGAAGATACAAGTCCCATTACCTCGAAGTTTCTTTGGAGTTTAAGCCAAAGGCCTTCCAAATAAGCTCTTCAAGTTCTAAACCCAGTTTTTCGGCTTCCGAAGAGGGGGTTTTATTATGAATTTCTTTTGTTAATTTGATGATCTCAATGCCCATAGGAGAATCAGGCTTGGGGAGAGGAAATAGCTCAACATACTGCGTTATAAACCTTCTTTTTCCAGCGTAAAGTTTGTTGTTAAAACGGTGGTCATAAAAGGCTTCAATGAACGATGAGTTTGCTACAGCAAGTGCCAGCCACATAAGATCCTGCTCATCTTTATTTTTACATTGAAGCCAGTAACACTCACCGTTTACTACGCCACCACTTGTATCCATCCAGAAAATTGGTTTTTCAGAAATATCTGGAAACACCAACTTAGGCTGAGGCCATGCAGCTGGATCTTGTGGTACCCAGAGCTCATACCAATTGCGGCCAGAATCAATGAGATACTTTCTACTTTCTAGCTTCTGCCGATGTTGCTCTAAGTACCTAACTGAATTGGGGTATAGGCTTAGATCTACAGCAGAGCGACCGCTCCTTGTAGCTACATGAGGGTAAAGTATCTCTTTTCGATGTTTAGGGTTTGCAGGAACTAGCGCTCTAAAACGTTGTGCGCACTTTCTTGTAATAAGTGGTTTCAATAGCTCTGGCTTCCCAGTTGGTAGATCGTCCCAATCACTACGTATAAAGACCTTATCTGCTGTCGATTTTACTCCAACACGTATTTTGCCAATCCGACTAAATGTATCCCATGTGTTTTCTTCAACAGTAGCTAGCCATTTATCTGTTCGCTTGTTAGCTATTCTCCAAACACCTTCTGGAGTATCGCCATTAGCTAGTGTGCCTCGACGAATTCTAAAAAACCTACCATCAGGGATCTCTGTTACTGTATCGTTCTCCTCTTCCAAAGCTTTAAGTGCATCAGAAGATTTAGTGTTGGGACTATCTTTTGTTTCATAAATTGATGAAAATTTAACCTGATCCACGCTTAAGGTACTGCAAGCATTGCCACTTGCAATAAAGACCGAAGGAAGTACAGCTGCATCAAATAATTTTGTATCACCTAAATCCCAAATACTTAGTAGTTTAAAACGGGAAAGCACTTCCCTACGTACATCCTGTCCAGATTTTGTCGTCATAAACCGATTTGAAGTTATTACACCAGCGATTCCGTTTTTATCTAGTATCTTAGATATACCCAAAATAAAGGGGTAGTATAGATCTACTCGTCCGCTAAGGTTAAAGCTTTGAGCTAATTTTTGAGCTTGTTCTGATCCCATTATCTGAGTACGCACATAAGGTGGATTAGCAATTACTAAATTAAACGATTCAATTGCTTTGTTCATGGAGAACAGATCTCCACTGCCTTGTAAATTTAATACGTAGTGGAGAAAATCTTTTTGCTCTAGTTGGAGGTTTAGATCTGGATACTTACTAAGTAATGTGCTGGTTGCAATTTTGATTGCACCTAAATCGGTATCAAAACCACGAACCACTAACCGTTTCATTATCGAAGATGGCAAGTTATTTACCAGCGCATCAAGCAATGCGCCATCCCCACAAGCTGGATCTAATATTCTGATCTCCCCTTTTGGGGGGAGTTCAAATACACTAACTATTTGATGGGCTACAAACTCAGCTAGGGTTTTAGGGGTGTAAGTAGCACCATCTGATTTTTGCTGATCAACGTCAGTGTATCTTGCTACATTAAGTGTATTTGACATTGTTGGTCTCGTGATTGATACTTATAGTCATCATTGTAACGTTTATTTGAGGGGGTTGGAAGTGGTAAAAGCACCTAACAAGCGCATGTTTTCGTACTGGTTTACTGCTGTGCTCCAAACCACCGTACGACATCGCGTTATATGAAAAAAAGGGAAATATTTATGTTTATGATTGAATATAAAGATATTGGTTGGTGGTATTGGCTGGTTACAGCGTTACTTCTTACAGTTGGTGTCTTAGGAAATGAATTAGGATTTATCTTAGCCATCGGTCTAACCATATTTCAACTAATTCACTATGTTATACGTGAGAAAAGCATTAAAGCTTTTCCGGTTCAGGTGCGTTTTTGGTATTTATTGCTTCTTATAGTGGCCTTTCCAGGAATCATGCAATGGTTGTATTGGGCTCCATTGATTGGTACTTGGGCGCAAATCGTATTTGGTTACTGCGCAATGGCACGTCTAGTCTCACTCTGGCCGTGGAACAGAGAAGCGCCTTTTACACTTAAACTTATTATTAGTACCTTTCTGTCACGCCCTGTTAGAGGTAGTGTTCAGCAAGGCTTCGTAGAGAGCAAATAAGCAGATAACTTGGTGTTGAAATCTAAACCTAAAAGCCTAGCTAAAGCTTTTGATTTGCTGGGCTCTCAGCCTGAAGATTTTATGATTGAGGACTCTGGAGATACTAAAGCCCAAAATGATGCCACAAAATCACGTATTATCACGCCAGCTGAACAGAGTTGGGATGATTGGTTTGATTTAGAAGGTGTCAGTGACGACTTTATGAGCGAACGCCAGCAAGAGCCTGACCAAAGTTGGGTAAACACGAAACCAAAGTTTGATATTGGTGAGCAATAATATTAAAGAATTTGAACGCGTGTCGGGTTTAAAGCTT
>JACUUF010000163.1 GCA_014859465.1 Methyloprofundus sp. | reverse complement strand
ATTAGCCTAGTAAATGTAAACCGTGGCGCATCAAGATTTGAATCCATACTGGGAGAGCTAGGGCTAATGGAGCGTTTGCTAAGTGACTTTGATAAACAGAAAGTGCTACAAGTTCTAGAAAGCGAACTAGACACAGTAAACTGCAACCTAAAACTAGCTGAGCTAAAACAAAAATCACGTAAGCTACTGCAAGAAGCACTGCAGAATGAGGATGTGAAGGATAAATGACCGGGAGTATTGAGCAATTGGAAACTTACCTTGGCTACCCAATTTTTTATGGGAAGGTGCCATTACCCTTACGACGGCACTTCTAGCTGGTTTACTTATTGCTTTTGTTACTACTTTCTATCTTAAGAAAAAAGACGAACGCACCCGGGTTGCTGGTGTGATTCTTGAAAAACAGGTAGAGGCACAGCAAGAGATTTTACAATTTTTTGAAAGCAATACACAAAAGCTTGAACTACGCCAACAAGAATCAGCTTGGTTGCGAGAGATAATCTTAAGCCATGAATTGAGGATACCCTATGACTTACATATTCAATACGCTGATATTTTTTCATCTGTAGATAAGTTTCGAAGTTTCTTTCAGGGCTCTGAAAAAATGCTAGAAAAGCATAAGTTATGGCTAGGTCTTAAAGTACGTCATCATATCTTGCGGATGCAGGCTTATTTTGCTTCGATTAACGCCATGCTTGTTTCATTCAACCGCATACCTCTACCTGATGGTGTTGAATTATCGGAAGAGGATTTTACTAAGCTAGGCGATAAGCTTTTGCTGTTTCTCGGTGCTGTGATTGATGAAGAGTTTAATTACTTAGTTATGGATTTAGAGGTAATGATGGTTGACTCAAGTTACAAGCTTGATCTAAGCCGATCCAAGTATGGATTATTCAGCAAAAGGTACGCTAGTAAAGAAGTTAAACGGGTAGAAAAGTATTTGTATGAGGAATCCTTGCTAGGTGAGTATTTTCGTATTATGCCAATTCTAATCTTTCAGCTATTACAAGCGTATAAAGAAATTGAAATAACTGAAGAAGACGCGGTGGCATATTACAAACGTGTTTCAACCACCTCTATGGAAGATAGACCAAGAAGCTTTATTTAATAGGGCACCTCGATTAAGCCCCGCCCGCAGGGGCTTAGCCAAGTTTCTCAGCTCTGCGTTGTGAACCTTTGCAAGGTCTAGACATTCCGGCAGGTTCTCGCCTTGATCTGAAAAACTTGGCGTTGCCAGAATCAACCATGGGTTAATCGAGGTGCCCAATACTTGGATCAATTTTTAAATGGGCTTTTGTCAGCAAGGGGAGGCGGTCCTTAATGATTAATCCACAAAATCAGGTAAACTACAGCACTTTGTTAAATCAAGATAAATAGCATCCTATGGCAACCGTATTTTTTTATAATTTTATCCTTTTCAGCAGCACATTTTTTGTATGGCTAAGTGAGAAAGGCCGCACCAAGTTAGATCGCTGGGTGTTACTTGGTATCGCATTTCTGTTGGTGTTTGTACCTGCTGCAATACGTTATGACATAGGTACGGATTATTTAAATTATTTAGCCATTTATGAAGGTACCTCAGCTATTAAAACGCTTGAGCCTTATAAATTTAAAGAGCCTTTATTTTACTTTGTAAATTGGTTTCTAAAAAGTATAGATGCTCACTTTCAATGGATGTTTGCTGCCTTTGCTTTTATTTTTACTGCTGCAGCATTTAAGGCCTACCCTAGAAAAAATGCTTGGTTGTTACATTTTTTGTTCTTCTCAATGTTGTTGTTTTTTAGTTTTAATGGATTGCGCCAAGCGGTTGCTCTATCCTTGAGTTTCCTCGCTTTATTCCATTTCTTTGAAAGGCGTTATTTTTGGTTTTTTGCTTTAAACATAGTGGGTGCTACCTTTCATCAAAGCGCTTTATTTATAACGGCTACAGGTCTGGCAGCTTTAATTCCTCTTGGCATCCACCTTAAAACACGCATTGCACCGTTTGTTTTCATAGGCTTTATTGGGTTTACCTATATTTCTATGAGTGTTGTATTGGTATATCTGGAGCAGATTTTGAATTTGGTGGGGCTTACAAAGTATGCTGGATACTTTTCCAGTACTAGGCATTTTATTCCGCGTGATTTTGGGTCAGGCTTGGGTGTACTGGCGAAGCTATTATTCTCGATTTATATTATTTTAAATGCAAAGGCGTTAATTGAGCTTAATAAAAACTACTGGCTGCTGATTATCCTCACCTTTGCTTATGCCCTTGGGATAGTACTTGCAAATAATATTGTTATATTTGGACGCATGGCCGATACCTTTATTTTAGCGCCGGTCATTGGGGCTTTTTTGCTTTTTCATCTGCCCAAAAATAAACAATTTCATCGTTTGGTTTTGACTGTTTTTTTACTGTTTTTAATTTTATCTTTTAGCAAAGAAGGTATAGGAACTGAAACGAGTTACGCTGACCCAAAACGAAACCCTTATCAAACTATTTTTTCAGAGTGAATATGACTAACAAACCTAAAGTTTCAATTATTATTCCTGTTTACGGTGTAGAACAGTATATTTCGAAATGTATAGAAAGCATTAAAGCGCAAACGTTTACCGATTTTGAAGCCATTCTTGTTAATGATGGTACTAAAGATAACACCGTAGTTGTTGCTGAAGAAACAATTGCAGGTGATGAACGCTTCATTATTTATCATAAAGAAAACGGTGGACAGGGCTCAGCTAGAAATCTAGGCTTAGATAAAGCGCGCGGTGATTATATCGCTTTTATCGATAGTGATGACTGGGTAGAGCCTGATTATTTACAAGCGATGTATGAGAAGATAGTTATTGAAGATGCAGATATTTGTACTTGTGATGTTAATTTGATTTCATCAGGAGGTATTCTTCAGAAAGTATTTAAGAGTAATCCTGAGAAGTATTATCTAAATAGGGATTATTTGAATGGTTTTTTTTATATTTCAAATTGGATGTGCGACAAATTATTCAAGAAAGAAGTTTTTAATGGTATGCGATTTGATCCTGAAGTAAGGACTTTCGAGGATGCACACTTTGTTTTTAGATTGATTTATAAAAGAAAAATAACTTCAGTAAGGTGTGCTTTGTATAATTATATTCAGCATTTTGGCTCTACAAGTAATGATGTAAAACCCAGCTATTTGAAGGATAGAATAGCTGTTTATCAAGCACAAATTGATTTTGCGAATAGGCACGGCATTGATAGTGAGCAATATTTGCTGCATATGTATTTAAAAACATTTTTATTTTTTTGTATGACAACTTTAGCTCGTTATTCCAGTGACTACGGTGCAGATATTGAAAAATTAAAAAATGAAATTGACTACCAGAAGTTTACCATTAAAAATATTTTTTTAATGATTGAAAAAGAAAAAAAGGTGGGATTTTCTTTACTCTTATTCAAAATGTCTCCCACTGCTTTTCGTGTATTTGCACGGTTTTGGTTTCGAAATCATTTGGCTTAAGAAGAGGCATCTATGAAACGAATTATCACTTACGGAACTTATGACCTTTTTCATAATGGCCATTATCGTTTACTCGAGCGTGCCAAAAAACTTGGCGATCATTTAATTGTTGGTGTAACTACCGATAGTTATGATGAAACGCGTGGAAAGCTAAATGTTCAGCAATCACTAATGGAGCGTATCGAAAATGTTAAAGCAAGTGGTTTGGCAGATGAAATAATTATTGAAGAATATGAAGGTCAAAAAATAAATGACATTCAAAAATACAATATAGATGTATTTGCTATTGGTTCTGACTGGTTAGGTAGGTTTGATTACTTACACGAGTATTGCAAAGTCGTGTATTTGGAAAGAACAAAAGGTGTTTCCAGTACAGATTTGAGAAATGATAAACACGGCTTATTATCTTTTGGTGTTGTTGGAAATGGGCGTATCGCGCATCGCTTCGTAAAAGAAGCACGTTTTGTTAGTGGTGTTAGCATTGAGGGAGTGTATGGACGAAAGGTAGCTAACTTACAAGGATTTGTAGATACTCATGAGCTTGCTTTTTATGAAACAGATTACGATTCTTTTTTAGAGAAAGTGGATGCGGTTTATATTGCTACGCCGCATAAAACCCACTATGAATATACAAAAAAAGCGCTATTGAAAGGAAAACATGTTTTGTGTGAAAAACCTGCAACCCTATCATATTCAGAGTTGAGTGATTTATTTCAAATAGCGAATAAGAAACAACTGGTTTTTTCTGAGGCAATAAAAACGGCCTACGCACCAGGCTTTATTAGGATGATAGCAGTCGCTAAAAGTGGTTTGATTGGTCAGATAGTTAATGTTGATGCTAGTTTTACCAAGCTTTATGAAAACCAAAACTTGCGCGAATTTTCCAAAAAAGAGGCTGGTGGAAGCTTTACAGAGTTAGCAACTTATCCATTACTAGCTATAGCTAAGCTGCTCGGTACTAATGTTATTGATACACAAGCATATTCATATTGCTCGAAAGACAGTGAAGTTGACTTATTCACAAAAATGAATCTTCAATATGAATCTGCAATCGCTACTTTAAAAGTGGGTATAGGTGTTAAAACTGAAGGTGATTTGATTGTTTCTGGTACTAAGGGCTATCTTTATGTGCCAGCACCTTGGTGGCTTACTGAATATTTTGAAGTCAGGTTTGAAAATCAAAGCAATAATAAAAAGTATTACTATAAATTTGATGGTGATGGATTGCGATATGAGTTGTCTGAGTTTGTCTACATGATAAACAATAAAAAAGAGTCACATAAACTGCTACCTAAAGAATCTTTATTTATATCCAAAATAATAGAAGACTTTAGAGGAAATAAAAACTTAGTAATTTTGGGGTGCAAGTAAAGGTTGAGCGGATAGATGAAGGTCGATTTGCTACAAGATGGAAAAGTTTTTGGTGTATTAGCTTTAAATACAATAGCTTGTACCGTGCATAGACATATAACAAATAGTTTAAAGGTTTAAATGATTGAGCAAGATTTTAAAAATAGTTTATTAGACGTTTTATCCGAGTTTCATGACTTTTGCGAGATGCATCAACTTCGTTATTACCTTATTGGTGGTGGATTGATTGGAGCGTTGAGGCATAAAGGTTTCATTCCTTGGGATGATGATGTTGATGTTGCTATGCCACGGGAAGATTATGAACGATTTTTGGCATTAAGAAACGAACTTTCGGAAGGTTATAAGGTTAGTATTCCTTTTCAAAAAGATGGCTACACTAATACTATGCCTAGAGTGTACAGCACAAATTTTAAAATTCAACAGCAGTTTATTAAGCGATTTACAATTGGACCTTGGATAGATGTTTTCCCCCTTGATCATACATTTGATAATAATTTTTTAAGAAAGTTGCATTTTCGTTTAGTCTATATTTTTAAAGTACTAAATGCTTGTAAGTTGGGAGGGGTTTCTGTTCTGGAAGGGCGAAAAAAAGCAAGGTTTAAATTACTTTTTTATTATCTGTTGAAGCCTGTGCCCTCTTTACTTCTTAGTAAACCCTTTGAATGCTTACAAACCATCAAACGTAAGCCTAGCCGATATGTTGGTAATTTGATGGGGCGTTGGCAGGAGAAAGAAATTATTGAAAAAAGAGAGTTATCGGAAACAGTAGCGTTGACTTTTGAAAACATTTCTCTAAAGACCTTTAGAAACTATAACGCTTGGTTACACAGGGTGTATGGTGATTACATGCAGTTACCGCCTGTAGAGCAACAAGTACCAGATCATTATTTTGATGTGGTCGACTAATCATGTTGAATAATAAGCATAAATACACGCTATTAAGAGCTTCACGCATTCTATTGGCTCCTATCTACTCGCTAATATCTTTATTTTTTAAAAAAAATAATAATATTGTTATTACAGCTTCTCTGAATATGGAGTTTTCAGATAATGCCAAAGCTTTGTTTGAGATGCTTGTACTTAAAGATGAGTTTAAAGATAGGGTATTTTTTGTAATCAACGATGAAGACAAACGGGAACAGCTTAATAGTGTTTACCCAGGACGGTTTATTTCTAATCTAAGCTTCAATGAAGCTTTTTTTATTTTAAGAGCCCGCTATTGGTTCTGCTCAGCTATGGAGCTACCATTGGCAACCTTTTTCCAGCGGCATTTACGTCAAGTTATTCATCTTGGTCACGGCATGCTGTATAAGAAAGTTGGCCTAATCGAGACGCAAGCTAGGTGGTATAAAAAGCTCTATTATACTTTGGTTAATAGTAGCTTTACCCACACTGTTGCTACCACACCTTTCTTCCAAAAGGATATTTCTGCTGGTTTTGGTATGCAGTTAAATAGGGTGTTGTTTACACCACAGCCAAAAACTGGGCAAATTGCATTACCTAAGACTATTGAAAATGTCACCTTATTGAATAAAGAATTTACTCATATCCTTTATGCACCTACATGGCGACCTTATGCGCCTGTAGAGTTGTTTCCTTTTTATGATTTTGAATTGAATAAGCTTTCTAGTTTTCTAGCAGAAAATAACGTCCATATTTGGCTGCGTGTACACCCAAGATTTGAGCAGCATATTAATTCCGATCTGCTCAGTTGTCCTAATATTCATCTGTTTAGCTCTAACAATTTCAGTGAGGTAAATTCCTATCTTGTGTATTTTGATGCGCTAATAACTGACTATTCTAGTATTTATTACGATTTCCTTACTCTTGAGCGACCTGTACTGTTCTTTGATTATGATCTTGAAAAATATAATGAAGTGGTTGGGGTTATTGATGAGTATAAGCGTGTTAAATCTACAGAAACTACTGGAAGCACAGAACATTTTAAACAGCAGCTGTTGGCCATAAAAGACGGCAGTTTTGACCTTGCACGTATTAAAGAGATAAACAAGCTAGCTAATTATCCAGTGATTAATGAAAAGATAGCAGATTTGGTGTTGGAGAGGTTGGGATTGTAGAGGAAGTATTCCGTCACCGCGCTTCCGCTTTTATCGGCGGCATGATTTTGGGCGCTGGTAGGCATGTAGCTGTGTTGTGAAGGTTAATGCAGTTTACACAGGCCTAGTAAAGGTGAGTTTAGGTACAGGGCTTGGTTATTCGGCGTTTCAAATGGTCCGTATGTTTGAGAAGACATCAGGCAAAAGCGTGCCTTTAGTTTATGGTTCCAGAGCAAAGGGTAATTTTGCGACCATGGCAAAGTATGTTGACACGTTCCGACGCCATTGCGCCAGCTGATTGGAATAGAGTTTTCACGGCGCAACAACGTCCCTAACTCACCATGCTTACACGCGTCAGCTTGCTGTAGAATAGACAGCTTGTACTCGGTGCTAAATACACGACGTGTACGTTTTTCCAGCTCAGGCTTAGGCTGAATCTGCGGATTAATGTGGGTAATGGGTTTTGGCATAACGGTCTCCTAATGCGCCCTGATTTATATGTTATCTTAAAATCAACTGGCTTAACATTATGTTGACACACAGGGACGGTCTCCTAATGCGCCCTGATTTATATGTTATCTTAAAATCAACTGGCTCAACATTATGTTGACATACAGGGGTGTAATCCTTCCGAGAAATTACATTTCTAATCAGTTTTGTAATGTTTTATTGTT
>JACUUF010000162.1 GCA_014859465.1 Methyloprofundus sp. | reverse complement strand
TTTTATTTTACCTCATTATTTTCACGATTCGTACCTTATGATATCGTACGGGGCTTGGATTTAGTGCACCAATAATAACACTGCTGACTCAATTTTTTTCGTAACCAAATAGGCAGTAGTTCACCATAAAAGCCAATGCGATAACCAAACCACTTCATTAATGATTGAACCACTGCATAAGGAATTAATAATGAATTTTCCTGCCACACCCGTTTTAATAAGGCATTAACAAACCCCACACCTCTTGATTCAGCTTGTCCGACGAGCATTTGAATCACCGGATTTTCGGCACGCACATAACCTGTATCAAAGTACCGTTGAAATTCCTGCCATAAGCTATAGCGGTGAGAATGCTTAACCACCGCATCCGCAGCATAAGCAATTTTATAGCCTTTTTGTAATAAGTCAGCAACGGCAAAATAATCTTCATTGGTTAAGACCGATTTAAAACCTCCAATTTCATCTAATGCGGCGTTTTTATAAGCAGCACAGCTATTGGAACAAAAAAACGTATAGACTCCATATTGATCAATATCTTTAATACCCCGAACTTGTGATTCATCTGGGTAATTATAGTCACGCGGAAATGCTTCAAAAATATCCGCCCCTTCCTGGGCAACCTGTCGCCCATAACTGACAACAACATCATCCTGCTCAATTAACGGTTTAACTAAATTGGCAACTAAATCTGCACTAGCGGGAATCGCATCTTGCGTTAAATACACTACAATATCAGTCACTAATTGTTTCCTTGCATATTCACGCGTAGCACCGTGATTAAAATCTGCTTGTGGAATAATAATGACTTTAGCATTATGTTTGTTGGCAATCGATACAGTTTGATCATCGGACGATGAATCAATGATTAAGGTAGTGAATTCAAGGGTTGAGTTTTTGAGTATATTTAAGACATTACCGAGTGCTGCTTGGGCGTTTTTTGTGGGAATGATCAGACCAACTGATAGTTTATTCATAGTATTTTTTAAACATTGAAGGCTAAATCCTAATAAATAAAGCAATATTTCGAATAACACCTTGTTTCAACAATCGGTTCCTAAATAAGAATAAAGCTCTAAATACCCTATTCTTCTTTTCTAAACCTATATAACCAACAATAACACCCTTTTGATTATTAGTGAGTTGCTGAGAAAAACGATTATAAAACACTTCAGCTTGCAGCTGCGTAAGCCTAATACTCCTTAAAAGCTCAGTACGATTAAATAAAGTCAACGCTTTTTTAACAACATAGACCAATGACCATTCTTTAGCTCCCGTATCATTATTCCCATGCTGTCGATAAAGCATCGTTTGTTCTTCCAGAACAACAATTTTACCAAAAGAGCTTGCCACCAAAGCAAGCCACCAGTCATGCATAATGACTTGTGATGGGATTGGTATAGCCAAATTGAGTAAAGCTCGATTTATCATAACTGTACAGCCTGTTACAGTATTTTGCACTAGCAACCTATTATAAGAATCCAAATAGGGATTAATATGTTGATAATGCCAAAAAGATTTATTGAGCACATTAAGCCGCTCATCAACAACTTGCAAGTCAGTATGCACAAGAATAGGAAGCTTATTAAAGCTAATCGATTCTGCTTCCTTCATTGCCTGTAATGTTAATGATATTTTATTGGGCTTCCAGATATCGTCTTGATCACAAAGCATAACGTAAGGCGCTTCACTATACTGCATAAGCAGTAAAAAATTCTGCAAAATACCCACATTTCCCAGTTCACAGCTAATTATATGGAATTGATTAGGAAATTTTTTCTGATATTCCTTCAGTATTGCACAACTTCTATCACTTGAACCGTCATCACGAACAAGCACCCGCCACTGATTAAAACTTTGGTCCAAAATCGAATCGAGTTGCTGTATTAAATACTTTTCACCATTGTAGGTCGCTAATAATATATCAATCATAAATAGATAAAATTCTTTAGCCTAGTAATAGTTATTCTTATTACAGTGACCATATGGTAAAAAACTCCATATAACAAAAACGAATAGTAAATACTATTTCTATAAAAGAATTGACTCAAATAAATATCTTTAGTTCTTAAATAATAGGCATACAGAGATAAATTAGTAAGATGTTGCATTTCAAATATTTTCTTTGGCTTCTGTTTAGAAAAAATACCACCATCATGCATTCGATATCTAGCAGGCTTAATATCTTTCAAAAACTTCCCTTTTCCGTATGCGCCTAACAATGACCAAAGAAATAAATCACCAAACTGAGTGCATTGAAATTCAGGTGGTAACTCCTTAATTACATTTCTAAAACAGGCTGTCAGCGTATTAATTGCAAAAGCTTTTTGTAACTCTACAGATTCCAAATCGCGAGTTGCTCCACCAACATAACCATCTATATTCCCATTTTCATCAAAAGCTTCTACGTCAGTATAGGTTATGACATAGTCATCGTTATTTTCTAAAAAATCCACCTGTTTTTGAAGCTTTAAAGGATCCGTCCAATAATCATCGCCCTCACATAATGCAAAATATTTTCCTACCGCTTTTTTATAAACCACAGGCATAGGTTTAACGCCTTTAGAAAACTGATTTTCAGTTTCGTATATTGGTTTTATGATATTGGGATATTTTTCAGCGTATTGCTTAACAATCTCAGCGGTTTTATCGGCCGAACAATCATCACGAATAATAATTTCAAAGGGAAAGTCTGTTTCTTGTATTAAAAAACCCTCAATAGCTTCACTGATATAATCTTTATGGTTATAGGTAGTACAACAAACGCTGACAACGGGCGGTTCTTTTAACTGCCAGTTTTTCATAATGTCTTGCTCGGTTCTATTGATCATTATAATGCCTTAGTATTTTCTAACAGCGTTATTTTATGCTTAGAAATAATCTGATCTAAAAATGAATAATATGATTTTGTTTTAAATATCCAGCTAAATATTAAATATAGGATTGTAAACAGAAAACCTTCTACAAAAAATAATATTTCACTCGGCATATCCATAAATGATATTAAGTAAACCGCACTTACAACCGACAATATAACTATTATGGCTTGATCCACAATAGGTTCAAGGAAGCTAAAAAATGTTGATTTAATTTCTCGAGTAGCAAAAAATATATTTAACGAAAGGCCAAAAACTGACGTAACCATCAATCCATAAAGATAACTATTTATTCCAAAAAAATAAAGAACCAATAAATTAATTGAAACCAGTGATTTTTTGAACACTTCCAAACGTAAAAACCCCTTTGAATTCCCCCGACTACTTAATATATTTACCAATAAAGCACTAACAGGGTAAGCAAAACCACTAAATACTAGAATTTGAAAAAAGTGCACTGAAGGTAACCATTTTTCACCAAAAAGCAGAATGATAAGTTCTTCTGAAAGAAGGTATAGTCCGCCTAATAACAAAAAAACAATAAAACTAATGATCCCCATCATTTTGATAGCAATTTTTCGGAATCGTGGCAAGTCGTTTTTAACCTGAGCCAAGACGGGAAACAATACCGACATTAAACTACCTGACGAATACTGAACCACGAGCAAATTTAATGACTTTGCCCGTTGGAAATAGCCTAATGTTGCCGGCATAAATAAATTACCAATAATCATATAATCCAATCGTGTAAATACCGCGTCCAACAAGCCAGCCAAAAACATCCGAAACCCAAATCCCCACAATTGCTTTAATGCCTTGACAGAAAATAACCAAGAGGGCTTCCATTGGCTCCACGACCATAACAGTAGATTATACACAACCCCCGATACTAGAGTTTGCACCACCAGACTCCAGACACCAAAGCCTTGAAATGCTATTGTTACGCCGATCACTCCACCGATTAACCCAGCAATAAAACCTGCTTTAGTTAATATCGCATAATTCAATTCTTTACGCAGTTTTGTCGACTGGATACTGCTAAAACCATTAATGACAAAAGATAGCGACATTACTTGCACAAGTGGCAATAGTGCATCGTTTTGATAAAACTGGGCTATCAAGCCTGCTGAGTAATAGGTTATGAGCGTTAACAACAAGCTTACAAACACATTAAAGTAAAAAACCGATGCGTAATGAATAGGTAACACTCTTTTACGTTGAATTAATGCACTGCCCAAACCGACATCAGTAAACACGCTGGTCATGCCAATAACAACCATAATCATCGCAATCAAGCCAAACTCAGCCGGCTCCAGCAAGCGAGCGAGAAAGATTGAAATAACAAAGCTCACACCTTGGTTCGCTAACTTGCCGCTAAAGTCCCAGATAAAAGCCTTGATTCCTTGTTGTTTTAACCTAGACACTAATTATTTTTTATCCTTATCTATAAGATAGCGGTGAACGGATTGACTCGTATGGGTGGCGATTGCAGATAATTTCGCGAATGATGTGGTTAGAACCTCGACATCCCTAGGACCTCAATCCATTCCGTCAGTTTTAAATAACTGAGATTTCAAAATAAAAATAGGGCGATTAAGAAACTCACCTAACGCATCATTCCTTTCAATATTACATTCATCTACTGGATTATAAATAATACCTAGCTCATCTTTCTCTGCAATACCTATGGAAACAACATCAAAATAATCTTTAATTCCATCTTGTAAAAAATTTATCATTTCTTTCTTTGTACCATCTTTGAAAAGTGGAAGCATACTATTTCCTTTCCAATTAAAACCTAATTGTAAGACTAAAAAATCTGTTTTATCTGCTAAATTTTTCAGTGAATCCAGTATACTTTGCAAAGCCTTTTCTTTTGATAATAAAGCATCCCCATAATCATCACCAATATGATGCAATACATTTAATAAAAATACTACATCATAAATTTTTTCACTTTTTACTTTATCAAATAAAAAGTAGTCCTCATAAACATCAACTTTTTCTTTCAACTGAAGAACTTTTAAAGCCTCTTTAACAAAGCGTGCATGTATCTTATTCCCTTCATAATAGTCAACATGTTTAGCTCCACTACATAAAGATTCAAATGTAAAATATCCTGTGTTTCCACCTATATCTAATATATTTTTAGATTCTATTTTTATATTATCTAAAAAATATTTAAGTCGTTCTTTTTCATGTCTCGACCTTACTTCTATATCTGCATTATTTAAGAATTTCTCTAGATTACTAGGAATAATTTGATAGTTAGAGTGCTTGCTAGTATTTTGATAAATATTTTTTAAAATCGATTCATTCTTCATAACACCCACTATTTATAAGCTTATTATGCACTTTCATTGTATCCTCTCTTCTTAACATATTAACTCCATCCCACTGCACATAGTTATGTAGAAAATCTTGTTTGCTAAAACTATAAAATATTGTCTCATCAATATTTTCTTCATTAAATGATTGCCCATCATCCCAAAAATAAATTGAATTAGATTTTCCTTCTGTATCATTTGGTTTTTTCGACAAGAACCCATACTCATAAAGTAATGCATTAAAAAAGTTAACATCAGCCTCTACAAATAACTGTGACGGCCCCCAAAACCTTGGGTTTGCTTCTATCATATATGTATGATTTACTCCTTCCCTGATTTCCACCATGACAAGACCGTAAAAACCTATCGAATAAAATAAATCTTCAAATAATTTTGAAATACCAGTATTATGATTTTTTCCTGATTGAGCAGCTAAAATAGAACCACCTCCTTTTTGCTGAATTAGGTTTTCTTGAGAGTATTTCAAGCATGTATTATTTTTATAAAAATAATACAGCAAATAAATACTTCTACCTTCAATAAACTCTTGAAAATAAAAGTCATTAACATTAAATTTACTTAAAAAAATATCTAGATCATTATTATTTAAAATAATAACTGGCTTTAATACCTTTCCTGATGTTTTTGAGCGGTATTCCTTAGGTTTAGCGACACAAGGCATGACTATATTAGAAAAAAAATACTGCTTAGGTGTTTGGATATAGTGTTTCTCACAAATCCGACTAAAACTGTATTTATCAGATATTTTCTCATATAAATTTTTTTCAACTAAAGGGATTTCACAATTAAAATCATAAAATATTTTTTTATTATCTAAAATGAATCTATTAAGTGCTTCAGTTGATGGGGAAATAAGATAATAATCTGCTTTAACTTTTTTCTGAACCTGCTGAATACAGAAAACCACATCATCCAAATCTAGTTTTTTTTCTTGCCGAATACTGACTACCTTATTTTTATAAGCAGTCTCATATATTTCATCATCTGTTGAACTAGCAATAATATAATAAGGAACAAACTGTTTTTCTAAAGTACGAATAAAAGCGTAAATGGCCCTCATATTGTAACCAGAGAAAATTATAATAGCTTTCAAGATAAACCCTTTGTTTGGATATTTTTAATTATTTTTAACAGGCTTTCTTCTGATAAATCAGGATAAATCGGCAAACACAACACCTGTTCAGAAACTTGTTTAGCCACTGGCAAATTTTTAGCGTCCGCACTGGATAATCCGCGATACATCGGAAATTCACTAATTAAGGGGTAAAAATAACGCCGCGCATAAATATCCTGTTCACGTAACTTCAAATAAAGTTCATCGCGTGTTAATGGATATTCCGCTTCAATCAATATAGGGAAATAAGAATAATTTTCTTCACCTTGTGCATAAGAGGGAAGCAACTTTAATCCAGGTATCTCTTTCAAGGCATCGCGATAATAGTTTGCAATGATGCCGCGCGAGGCAATACATTGATCAATATAATCTAATTGCAATAAACCTAACGCCGCCTGAAACTCATTCATCTTGCCGTTAATACCCGCAGCCATAACAGTAACCTCATCGGCAAAACCAAAATTTTTCAGGTAATCAATCCGTTGTTTTAGCTTTTCATCCTTACAAACAATCGCTCCACCTTCAAAGGTGTTATAAACCTTGGTGGCATGGAAGCTTAAGATGGATAAGTCGCCGTAATTTAAGATACTTTCATTTTGCTGGTTGACACCAAAAGCATGGGCCGCATCGTAAATTAGTTTTAAACCGTAAACGTCGGCAATTTGCTGTAATCTATTATTATCACAGGGCATACCATAAACATGCACAGCGAGAATAGCGGATGTTTGCGGCGTTATTGCAGCTTCGACTTTATCAGGATCAATATTAAATGTTTTTGGATCTATATCAACAAAAACAGGTTTGTTTTTATTCCAAATCAGTGAATGTGCCGTAGCGACGAAGGTATAGGGTGTAGTAATAACTTCACCGGTTATTCTTAGCGCCTGTAAAGCAGTTATTAAGGCGATGGTGCCATTGGTGAATAAGGATAGCTGGGAAACGCCTAAATAGTCCCCTAGCTTACTTTCCAGCTGTCGATGAAATGAGCCATTATTAGTTAACCATTTCTCTTGCCATATTTTTTCTAAATAGGGTATAAATTCTTCTAGTGGTGGCAAGAAGGGTTGGGTTACAAAGGTTTTAGTCATAGTTGGTTTTGTTTAAATATGGCTTTATCTTGCTTCAATTATTTCTATCAGTTCAATTGCAAGGTAGATAAATGATGCACTTCGTTCCTGAATTACGGATTTAGGTTTTCGACTTTTATAGCTATGTTGGCTGATTTATTTGACATAGTAGCCTCCTGTCTTTTTGCTGCCTCTATATTCAATTTTACTTTGATCTCTGAGCTGTTTAATCCATCTTTCTTCTGATTTTTCTATGAAAATTGT
>JACUUF010000026.1 GCA_014859465.1 Methyloprofundus sp. | reverse complement strand
AAAGTCGAATTTGGACTCAATATTTACACATGATTACAGATTTAACCCACTACCACGGTTTTGATCCGATCAGCAAAGCGCTTATCGGACGCTTGGCGATGTGTGATCTCTAATTCGTTGAGTTCTGGCTGGGAAAGTTCGTATTTTGATGACATGGGAAAATTTTAACGCATTCTATAAAATTCTGCTGCACTTTAAACCCAGTTTTGATTCACGATGCGGATATAACTTTCGTTGACATGATTTGAGACACGCCTAGGCAATCTAGGATGTAGCGCATAACACGCTTATATAAACTGAAACAATTACGGGGATGGAGCGGTTTTGATAGGGGTCAACGGTACGCACATTTAGCGCCTGAACATCTAGCGGAGTACGCTACAATTTATCGGCTAGTTACAAAATCGTTGCAGAGGAAAATAAAATAAGACTAAATGTAGTCTGATTGATATTAATGGGGTGGGCGACGGGGCTCGAACCCGCGACAACCGGAATCACAATCCGGGACTCTACCAACTGAGCTACGCTCACCATAATGATGATCTTTAAGGAAGATGGTGCGCTTGGCAGGACTCGAACCTGCGACCCTCGGCTTAGAAGGCCGATGCTCTATCCAGCTGAGCTACAAGCGCAGAGTGGTCGGGGTAGAGGGATTCGAACCCCCGACATCCTGCTCCCAAAGCAGGCGCGCTACCAAACTGCGCTATATCCCGATATTTTATAGCCTTTAAGCTGAATCACTAAGTAGTAATTAACTCCCTAAAGAGCTGCCTATTATAGCGCCTAATTCTTAATGGTCAACTTTTTATTTGAAAAATTTATAATTTATTTTTTACTGCGCGGTAAACATTCTCTACCTTTAACTCTACACCAGACAAAATTTTATCAAGTTCAATAAGTTGCGTATCGGCGAATGCACGATCTTTTAAACTTGCGGTATTAATATAAACATTCAATGCTGCGCTTTTTAAACCGGCATAAGCTGACATAACGCCAACACCTGCATCACTTATGACATTAACATTTCCTTTCTCGGCCGCTTCCTGACTAAGCTCTATTGCTTCAGCACAGGCTTTAGCACAAGCTAAGGGTACTAAAGTGGCCGCTTTTAAAACAACTTGGATTTGCTCACTACGTGCAGCTTTTTCGTTATCGGTCTCTTTAGGTAGTCCATAAGCCAGCATCAATTGATCAAACACATCCACATCGGCTTTAATCATCTTAGTTAAACTTGCTCGTAGCGCTTCCGACTTAACTAATAAGATTTGCATATCCGACTCAAGCTCTGCGTATTTTGGCTTACCAATAGTTAGGTTACAGACCATACTGGTCAATGCTGCCGATTGCGCACCCATCAATGCTGCGGCACTACCGCCGCCAGGCGTAGCTGATCGACTAGCTAGCTCATCAAGAAACACTTCTATCGATTTATCTTTTATTTCACTCATGCGTGAGTCCTTTAATTATCTGGGTTGCTTACTTAAGTAGGAGCCTATTTATAATGAAAAAGTGCTCCTTTAATCTACTACCAAAGAGCATCTACAGGCCTAGGTATCTACATAAATCTTAAAGCTTTCTCCAATGGGGCAAGCCCTTTGGGTGCTGGACAGAGATAATCGCCTGTAGGAGCGGCTTCTAGCCGCGACAAATCATGTGGCATTGTTTTTCGCGGCTAGAAGCCGCTCCTACGCAAGGATGTTAAACGTCTCTATTAGGAATAGGGTAATATTTCAGTTTGGAATTGATTGTATTTAAAAGTATAAAAATTGTGTAGATGCCTATACTTATACAGACGCGCTGAGGCCAGGCTCGACAATTTTTAATAGGCGCTAAGTTAAATGGATAGTTATCATCGCACTTATAGCCACTAATATTCAAAATAGTTTTATTCACGTCGCCAGCTAGTGCCTGTTGCAATATCCTCCAACACTACCCCTTGCTGTTTTAAGTCATCGCGGATTTTATCTGCTAATGCCCAGTCTTTATTTTGCTTGGCAGCAACACGCTGCGCTATAAAAGCCTCTATATCCTGCTCTGTTAAGCCGCTATCTTGCGCGCCATCGGCTGCTTTTAAGAACTCTTCAGGATCTCCCTGTAGAATGCCTAAAACACCTGCCAATTCTTTTAACTCATGAGCTAATTGCGCAGCAAGCTCAGCATCATTGTTTTTTATTTTATTCAATTCTCTCGCCATCTCAAACAAAACCGCCACAGCCACCGCGGTATTAAAATCATCATCCATTGCCTGCTTAAAACGCACCGTATAATCGGTTGCACGCGCACTGGGAGCAACTGCAACTCCACGTAAAGCGGTATATAAACGGGTTACAGCTGCACCCGCATCATCTAATTGCTCATCCGAATAATTAAGGGGACTACGATAATGACTGGAGAGCACAAAAAAGCGTACGATTTCAGCGCGATATTGCTTCAGCACCTCTCTAACGGTAAAGAAATTACCTAATGACTTAGACATTTTCTCTTCATTAATACGCACAAAGCCATTATGCATCCAGAGATTAACAAATTTTTCACCCGTCGCACCTTCTGATTGAGCGATCTCATTTTCATGGTGCGGGAACTGTAAATCCATACCGCCGCCATGTATATCAAAATGATGGCCTAAACAGCGCGTTGCCATGGCTGAACATTCTATATGCCAACCCGGACGCCCTCTTCCCCAAGGGGAATTCCAATACGGCTCATCAACTTTAGCTTTTTTCCATAAGACAAAATCAAACGGGTTCTTTTTCGCCAAATTGACATCAACTCGCTCGCCAGCATGAAGTTCATCGAGTTTTTTGCCGGATAAAGCGCCATAATTGGCAAATTTATCCACCGCATAAAAAACATCACCATTGCTTCCAGTATAAGCCAAGCCTTTTTCAAATAAGGCAGTAATCATCAGGATAATATCATCCATCGATTTTGTTGCTCTTGGCTCTATATCAGGCGGTAATACAGCCAACTCACGCTCATCTTCATGCATAGCATCAATAAAACGCTG
The DNA here is from genome assembly GCA_014859465.1 of Methyloprofundus sp. GTDB lineage: Bacteria > Pseudomonadota > Gammaproteobacteria > Methylococcales > Methylomonadaceae > Methyloprofundus. Next base: position 35,085 of record JACUUF010000026.1, on the reverse strand, counting down.
GGTTAATACGCCAATCTCTTCTTTATTTTCATTAGCACGCTGAATAATTTTATCGTCAATATCCGTGACATTACGCACATAGGTCAAATCGTAACCGGAATAACGCAAGTACCGAGCAACAATATCAAAGACAACCATTACCCTGGCATGGCCAATATGACAATAATCATAAACGGTCATACCGCAGACATACATACCCACTTTACCCTCAACTCTGGGTGTGAAAACTTCTTTTTCTCTGCTTAAGGTATTGTAAATTTTTAACATTTTGCGTCGTTACTCAGGATAGATTAATCTTAATGACTCGCAGCATACGAGCTTAACGAGTCAATTTTCCAAGATTAGTGCTTCTCTTTCAAGATAAAAACACATAGAATTTAACCTTTGCATCTTTTTATAGTAGGTATTATGCGTTCTTTAATTCTTTTTTTGATGCTGTCCTTTACTTCAACTTATTCTTTTTCAACGGAAAACAACATGTCAGAAACACAAACTAAAGTTAAATTTCAAACTACACTGGGTGACTTCATTATTGAATTAAACGCCGAAAAAGCGCCCATTACGGTAAAGAATTTCATCACTTACGTCGAAGAAGGCTTTTATAACGGTACAATTTTTCACCGTATTATTCCTGGATTTATGGCGCAAGGCGGTGGTTTTGATACTAGCTTCACCCAAAAAGAAACGCACGGCATGATCAAAAATGAAGCGGATAATGGCTTAAAAAATGATCGCGGCACATTAGCGATGGCACGTACGCCTGCTCCTGATTCAGCAACGGCACAATTTTTTATTAACTATAAAGATAATGATTTTCTAAACTACAGCGCACCCACGCAAAATGGCTGGGGTTATGCGGTATTTGCTAAAGTGATTGAAGGTATGGATATTGTTGATGAAATGGCCAAGCAAGCAACCGGCAACAAAAACGGTCACCAAGATGTTCCTAAAACTGACATCGTGATAGAAAAAGCTGAAATCGTTCAGTAAGCAATATCGATAAACGGCTCATTTATGAGCCGTTTTTTTACTTATTTAGGATGCACAACCATGCGTGACGAAACGCTTTTTATTGCGGATTTACACTTGACGATTGAACGCCCTGAAGTAACAAAAAAATTTATTAAACTACTAACGGGTCGCGCCAAACAAGCAAAAGCACTGTATATTTTAGGCGACTTATTTGACACCTGGATTGGCGATGATGATTTTAGTCCGCCCATTAAAAGCGTAAAAAAGCACTTAAAAGCACTCACTACACAAGGTACACCTGTTTTCTATCTGCACGGCAATCGTGATTTTTTAATTGGCCAACGTTTTAGCGAAGAAACTGGCGTTACCTTATTAGATGAATACAGTGTGATTGATTTATATGGCACACCGACTTTGCTGACGCATGGCGATTTGCTGTGTACCGATGACTTAGCTTACCAAGCGTTTCGCCTAAAATCGCATAGCCTAGCATGGCAAGCAAACGTTTTATCTAAACCATTGATCTTAAGAATACTGTATGCACGTTGGTACCGTTTACGCAGTTTCTTGCATAAACGTAAAAAATCTCAAGATATTATGGATGTTAACCAAGCAACTGTTGTCAATATCATGCAACAATATCAAACAACTCGCTTGATCCATGGCCATACTCACCGCCCAGCAGTGCATGAGCTAACAATTAATAATTTAAGCGGTCAGCGCTTTGTACTAGCAGAATGGACAAAGGACAGCGCCAGTGCTTTAGCCTGGACTACTTCAGGATACACACAAGAAATAATCTAATCGAGCAATTTATCGCCATTTAATAAGCGATAAACCGATAAACACCCCGCACAGCAAAACAGCAGCAAACCCTCTGTGGTTTTTGTGCTAAAACCAGAAATTTCAACAGGAAGCCCACACAAAGCGCATGGCGTTTTATTTTCTTGCATATTAATGAAGTCAGTAGATTAATCAACCTAGCTTAGAGACTAGCGGCACTTTACGTACCACTGCGCCTCCACCGAGTACAAGTTAATAGCGCCAATACCGAGGCGATAATAATACCAGAATAGTGAAAATTTCCAGACGGCCCAGTAACATCGCAAAACAGCCTAACCATTTGACCGGATCGGAAACCGTCATAAAGCTCATTGCAACTTCGCCAAGGCCAGGCCCGACATTATTGATGCAGGCCGCAACTGCGGCAAAGGCAGATACCTGATCGAGGCCAAATTCCATCATCAGTAGCATAATGATGATAAAAGCGACGACATATAACGAAAAAAAGCCCCAAACTGCATCGATAATATTTTCTGGCTGCACTTCATCGCTCACCTTGACTGGGATATAAGCGTCGGGGTGAATCAATCGTTTGATTTCTCTTTCCCCCTGCTTATAGAGGAATATTACGCGAATAACCTTTAGTCCGCCAGCTGTCGAACCCGCACAACCACCGATAAATCCAACAAACACCAATAGAATCGGAACAACCCCCGGCCACAGATAAAACTCAGTAGTACTAAATCCTGATGTAGTCATAAAAGAAACCGTTTGGAACATGCCGTGTCGCATGGAATCAAACAATGACAATCCCGCCGTTCCTTTAAAGTAGATATGCGTTCCGATCAGTCCTCCGCAGATCAATAGTATGGAAATGAAGGTCAAAGCCTCGGTATCCTTGAAATAACAAGAAATTGATCTTTTTTGCAAGGCAACAAAATGTAAGGCGAAATTGAGTCCGGATACCATCATGAAGAAAATCGCAATGAACTCTAAGGTAGGACTATTGAAGTAACCAAAGCTTGCATCATGAGTCGAATAACCGCCATTAGCGACGGTCGAAAAGGAATGTGCGATGGCGTCAAACCAACTCATACCAGCGAGCCAATAACAAATTGTGCAAGCCACCGTGATAAAAAGATAAATACTCCAGAGTGCTTTAGCTGTTTCGGTAATACGCGGCGTCAGCTTCGCATCCTTGACAGGCCCAGGCACTTCCGCTTTATACAACTGCATGCCACCAATACCTAGCATGGGTAAAACAGCCAACGCCAGCACGATGACGCCCATACCGCCCAGCCATTGTAATTGTTGCCGGTAAAACAAAATCGATGGCGGTAAATCGTCTAACCCTTCCAGAACGGTGGCTCCTGTAGTCGTAAAGCCAGAAATCGATTCGAATACCGCATCGGTTAAACTCATATTCGGAGTATCGGCTAGCAAAAAGGGAACCGAGCCTATGGTACCCAGTATCATCCAATAGAATGCCACAATTAAAAAACCATCTCGATGACAGAGTTGATGTTTTTCGTTACGCAACGGAAACCACAACGACAAACCAATGACCAGAATGATTAAAAAACTTTGCCAAAATAAATACTCATAATCATCATGAAAAATCAAGGAAACCAGTAGTGGCATAAACATCGTAAAGCTAAACAAGATGAGTAACAGACCAATACTTCTGAAAACGACTTTTGCTTGCATAAGGGTAAGGCGATTTTGTATTAGAGACGTTGAAAATAGCTTTCAATGTGTTTAACGAGTGCCTTATCGAGCGCGAACATGACGATATGGTCGTGTTCTTCGAAGACGGTGTCGTGATGGATAGGAATGATTTTTCCATTTCGAATTAATGAACCGAGCACCACACCCTCAGGAAGTTTAACTTGCTCAACGGTCAGACCAACCACCGATTGACTTGTGCCATCTTTGTGAGCGACCGCTTCTAAGGCTTCTGCGGTGCCTCCACACAGCGAGCTGACCCTGGCAACATCGCCTTTGCGCACATGCTTCAGAATACTACCCAAGGTTTCCTGATTAGGCAGCACGACGACATCGATATTAATTTCCTCGACTAGCTTGACGTAGGAACTGTGATTAAGCAGGCAAATGGCTTTTTTGGCACCGAGTTTTTTTGCCAGAGCAGCTGAGATAATATTGGCTCCATCATTATTGGTTACCGCACAAAACAAATCGGTTTTTTCGATCTGCTCATCGAGCAGAAGATTTTCGTCGGTACTGTCGGCGTGTAAAATCAGGGTATTTTTCAAATCAACCGCAATATTTTTGATACGCTCGAGATCCTGCTCGATGACTTTGACTTGGTGTTCTTTTTCCAAAGCCATCGCCAATCGCTTGCCTACATGCCCACCACCGGCGATCATAATGGTCTTGATGGGTTCTTCTAAAATATGCAGCTCGGTTAATACTTTACGGATTTTTTCCCTAGGTGAGACAAAGAAAACTTCGTCGCCTTCTTTGATGATAGCCTCGCCATTAACCATTATCGGTTCTCCCTCCCTAAAAATGGCGACAACGCGAATTTTTCCGCTAGTCAATCGCTCTTTTAAATCCTTGATTGGTCTTCCGGTCAGAAAACCCTCTTTATCTGCCTTGATCGAGAACAGCCTGACCATGCCATTGGCAAAAGAAGAAATATGTTTGACGCCGGGAAACTTGATCAAATTATAAATGGCTTCCATCACAATCTGCTCAGGACTGATTACGATGTCAATCGGAATGCCGCCGGGGCGAAATAATTCAGGATGCTTTAAATAATCAATTGCCCTGACACGGGCGATGGTTTTGGGCTTACTATAAAGCGTATTGATAATCTGACAGGCCAGCATGTTGGTTTCGTCCTGATCAGTGACCGCTATGACGATCTCGGCATTTTGTACGCCAGCCTGCTCCAATACACTGGGATGCCCGGCATTGCCCGTTACCGTGGCGATATCCAAACGCTCTTTCAGGTTAGCTAGCACATAAGATTTGGTATCTATCACAACAATATCATTTTCTTCACTGGCCAGTGCCGCAGCGACCGACGAGCCAGTTACTCCGGCTCCTAATATAACAATTTTCATTTTTCGTTAGGTATTGATAAGTATAGATAATACGAAATGGAAAGAGTTCTGATTTGCTGTAGGTAATATAGTTATGCTGTATTAAATCGGCGATCGTACCATTGCATAAAATAACCCATTGGCTTATATCGACCCGTGCGCAAATAATATAGCGTATATTCGCTATTGATAGAAGATCTCAATAACTCTTTAGCCGTGGCGGTGCCACAAAAAAGCAATTGATCCCCTTCTAAAATCTTATAATCTTTAGGTGGTAAAACAACCTCTTTGCCACGGGACTTGATAACAAAGGGCACCAAATCCAGCTCAACATCACGATTACGAGGATCAGCGATAATATGCTCTAACAATACCTCCTCGCCTGCCTCTAAAGCTTGAATAACCGCACTACTTTTTTCCGCCGTAAAATCTATCGTAGCCAAGGAAGGCTTGTTATCACCAATTTTTTCTCTTAATAAAACTAACAAGTCATTAAGTACTTGCTCTCTGCCTGGCTCTTTAAGCAATAAATATCTAAAAAAAGGCTTTAATAAGGGGGCAATCAATAATAGCAATATTTTTCTTGCCGTTACCAAAGTGGGCTGCATAATCATATCGGCATTCGCCACAGAAAATGCCACTTCATTTTCATGGCTATTTTGGCGCACAATAGTAAATAATTTCTTATTCAAACAGCGGGCATTTAATAAGGCTCCTAAATTATGTCCATCATCAGCATCAGCAGCCAATAATCCTACCGCTTCATGAATACCTGCCTGACTTAATGTTTTTGCATTGACGTGACCAATGACATAAGTATCAATCTCTTCTTCTTTGCGCCTTGAATGCGGATCAATAACTGCGGTTTTAATGCCATTTTTAGTCAATACCCGATTTGCTTCCAGCCCCATCCGACCATAACCACAAATAATCCAACCTCCCACAGGAGGCTGAACATAACTAGTTAAAGTTGCTCCCTTATCGCCAACCAACCAATTATTTAAGGCATAAAAAGCAGGATTATTAATGCTAGCATTTAAAACACGAGCAAAAGTTTTAAAGGGATCAACAATATGCACCTCACCGCCTAAAGTTGACAAAGTTTCTTCAAAATCATCTACTTTAGACATGGTAATAATGCGCACTTGGGGATTAAGTAAGCGCGCCATAGCAGAGGTTTTTAGGTTTACTTCTTCATCATTAGTCACACAAACAACGCCCTGACACATGGCATCTTGCACACGAGCTTCTAATAAATATCGAGGAATACTGGCATTTGCGCACAGACCTGGCACCGCCGTTTTATAATTACGCAATTTTAATGCTTGAATACGCTCTTCACTTTGATCGATAACGATAGCTCTTAATCCCGCATCATTCATGCCTCTAACCAAAACACTTCCGGTATCCCCAAAACCACAGACAATATAAAATGGCCCAGTAATACGATGGACATTTTTAGAGAATCGCCACTCCTCAACGGCACGTAAAAAAAAGCGGTTTTGGAATAAACGTACGATACTACCTAAGGCATAAAACCAAGTGACCACCCCCGCATAAATACAGACTATCATCCATAATCGCTGGGCATCACTAAATGCGTAAGGAATCTCACCAAAGCCTATTGTCGTTGCGGTATAACTGATGACGTAAAAAGCATGAAAAATACTTAAATACTGAGTATTACCATCAATCTCAATGCCTGGAATAAACACCATGCCTAAAATAGACAGAGCATAAACGATTAATATAGTCATTAAAGGAGCGCGCATTTCGCGCATAACAATAAAACTAACCCGACTTATATCCTGACTTGCATTCATATTTTCTAAAAGTGATGAGGATTATGGAAAAATTCTTCGCTTATAATCTTGACATTAAAGTTTCAGAAACCAAAATAACGACCGAAATAATATTAGCGACCAATGCACCGCCGGCCATCGCAATAATGCTCGCCATGACATCCGGAGTTACCCCTGTACCGGCTATATGCACTGCAAAAGTCCAATGCAATGCAGCCGCAATTAATTCAAAGTCAGCCACTAAACTGGTGGCTAATAAAATAGCACCAATTTGCGAACGATCGCCTAACTTTAATCCTGTTGCAATTAAATTAACAATCACCACAGCAAACAACTCAAAAACACCATGCTGAGCTGGATTATCATACTCACCCAGAAAAAACCCCACATTCAGTGTTAATGATAAAATAATGAAAAAACCAAAAATAACTTTCTCAAAATTCATAGAAAATCCTCAATAATAAAAGCATAAATGAAGGCTCATTTTACCTTAAAACACCAGCAAGCTATAAAAAAATAGACCTAAAATATTAATATTTGCTAATATAAAGCTTTAACTATTTACTGAGGATTTTATTATGGCATTAACAGCAATGGACTTAGTGGCAAGCGCCAAACAAAATATTTCTGAAATTTCAGTCGCAGAAGCAAAACAAGTGCTCGCTAACCACTTAGTTTTAGATGTTAGAGAACCTACTGAATTTGCAGCCGGACAAATCCCTAATGCAGTCAATATTCCGCGCGGCGTTCTTGAGTTTCAGATAGCAAACCACCCTATTTTTTCAAGGCAGCAAACAGCTAAAATTATTGTCTACTGCCAATCAGGCGGACGCTCTGCACTAGCGACTGAGTCTCTACACAAACTAGGCTACACTAATGCTGTAAGCCTAGCGGGTGGCTACAAAGCATGGTCTGAAAACTAAAAATGCAACAAATCGCATCCATTCGACTAGATAAATGGCTTTGGGCTGCGCGTTTTTTTAAAACGCGCAAACTCGCATCCGATGCGGTATCGGGCGGAAAAGTTCATTTGAATGGGCAACGCGTAAAGCCGAGTAAAGAAGTTAAAATTAATGATGCTTTGCTCATTCATAAGGATCAATACAGCTGGGATATTAGCGTATTAGGCATAAATGCTCAGCGTAGACCGGCAGCAGAAGCTGTTTTATTGTATTCAGAATCAGAGGCCAGTCGCTTAAAACGCGCGCAAGATGTCGCTCAAAGACGTGCAGAACGCTTACTGATGCCTGATGATGCCGGACAACGCCCGAACAAAAAGCAACGCCGTCAAATCCATAGATTTAAACAAAGCGAAAACTAAGCAAATATTGTTACAAACAGCTCGGCGGCTTAGGTAGTCCAGCAATTTTTGCCGCATACTTCAATGGACCATCAGGAAATAATTTCAGCAAATAACGGCTACTTGCTTTGTCTTCGCCCAATGTATTCTTAATGGCTTTGGCAAAGACCCGCGCATTCGGTAAATATTTATAGTCTTGATAAAACTGCCGGAAAAATAATAGAATTTCTCTGTGCTCGGCACTGAGTACAATACCTTCTAACCGTGCAAGATACTGTGCTACCTCATCATTCCATTGCGTCATATCACATAAAAAACCTTGATCCGTTAGCGCAATGATCTGGCCATTAACGTCTAATTCCATGTTTTTATCACTTCATGTTCAGTGGTTAAAGTCACAAAACCAGAATAATCAACCGGCTTTATGCCTACTATGATCTCATTACGCTTAAGGCCTCTTGCCAATAAATCTGGCTCTAAAACGTAACATTGAAAATTTTGACAATACTGCTTTAATTGCTCAGCAGCTTGCCCATTACTATGCAGGCATAAAACAGAACTACCAAGGAAAATCAATGCATCTTCGCGTGCAATCCGCTGAAAAAAGACATCAAGTTCAACACGCTCATTAAGGATATGTAGCATTATTCACCCGCAAATAATTTCAAGCCAATCACACCTATAATAATAAGAGAAATTGATGATAGGCGATAAATATCCAGGGATTCTTTAAACAAGAAAATACCAGCAATAGCAATACCCGCTGCGCCTACGCCTGTCCAGATTGCATAGGCAGTGCCTAAGGGCAAGGTCTTAATTGATAACATTAATAGGCCAAAACTTCCCGCGCCCGAAACAGCGGTTACAATCGAAGGAATTAATTTAGTGAACCCTTCGTTATATTTGAGACTCAAGGCAAAAAATATTTCTGCAATACTTGCCCCCATTAAATACAGCCAACCCATCTTCTCTCCCAATTAATATACAGATAATAGCAATTATTCTACAATAGCCTATCCATTGGTTTAATTATTTATTTATTTGTCTATGTCTTCGGAATCGCCCTTTACTATCAAAAACAATATCGAAATAATTCGCAAACTTACCCTTATGTGGGAACAAGGCTGCTTAATCACTGCGCATTTTGGAGAGAATAAAGAATCGTTCATCACCGCCATTACCAACGTAGATAAAGCAAAGCAAATATTTACCCTAGATTGTGCATCTAAAGCTTACCTTAACAAAAATTTTCTTAACGCTAGCGAAGTGACATTTAACAGCGTTGTTTCAGGCATACAAGTACAGTTCTCTCATAAGAACATAACGACAACAAGCATAAAGGGCACCCCAGCATTTTTATTATCTATTCCTGAAACCCTCCATTGGCTTGAACAGCGGAAGTTCTATCGCGTCAGATCCCCCATGTCTAACCCCGCTTTGTGTACGGTAAAAATAACACTAGACGATCAAGAAGCAACGCAAGAGCTGCATTTAAAAATCCAGGATATAAGTATTTCTGGCTTATGCCTACAAATAGAACCCGAAGAGCTAACGGACGACTGGCAAATGACCAATACATTGGACAACTGTTTTATAGAATTACCTGAAATAGGTGATTTTTATAGCGCTGTAGAAATTCGTAATCAACGCTCATTAACGCCTGATAGAGAAGATAAAACCCAGCTTATAGGCGTACAATTGATCGATCCTTCTCCCGCGATTGAAGCAAAAATCCAACGTTATATGCAACTAATCGAACGAGAAAACAGGAAAAAAAGCTAAATAAATGGAAGCCTTTGGTCATTCAGCAACAAAAGTTTTTAGTGTTTCGCAACTTAATAGCAGCGTAAAGTATCTCTTAGAACAGAATTTTTTCGCCGTACAAGTTAGTGGGGAAATTTCCAATTTAAGTCACCCTTCATCAGGGCATATTTACTTCACCTTAAAAGATGAACGCGCTCAAGTGCGTTGCGCCATGTTCCGCAGCCAAGTACAACGCCTTAAATTTGCGCCAGAAAATGGCCTACAAATTCAAGCCAGCGCCAATGTCAGTTTATACGAGGCGCGTGGTGACTATCAGTTAATTATTAATCAGCTGCAAGAAGCGGGCGATGGCGCTCTTCGCCGTGCATTTGAACAGCTGAAAGAAAAACTCGCGGCAAAAGGACTATTTGCCCCTGAACACAAAAAAACACTGCCCACCATACCGAGCTGCATAGGCATTATCACCTCGCCTTCTGGTGCCGCAATACGCGACATACTCTCGGTACTTAAGCGCCGCTTCCCGACAATTCCGATTATTATCTATCCCGTGATGGTGCAAGGCAATGAAGCCAAATACGCCATCAACCAAGCGATTATTAATGCCAATCAGCGCAAAGATTGTGATGTCTTGATTTTAGCCCGTGGCGGCGGATCTTTAGAAGATTTATGGGCATTTAATGAAGAAATGGTCGCCAATGCCATCTTTAAAAGCCGCATTCCAATTATCAGTGGCATTGGTCATGAAACCGACACCACAATCACGGACTACGTCAGTGATTTGCGCGCTGCCACACCTACTGCGGCGGCCGAACACTGTACCCCTGATGCTCAGCAATGGCTAGGTCAATTTCAAGCCTATGAATATCAGCTTGCCCAGCTTATGCAAAATAAATTACAGCAGCATATCCGCCATTTAGACTGGATCACTAAAAACCTAAATCAACAACACCCTGGCAAACGCTTACAAATACAAGCTCAACGCCTAGATGAATTGGAATTACGCTTAAAATCGACTTTGCAAAATCAATTAAACCAGGCAAAATCGGATCTTAAAGCACATCAAGCTCAGCTTTGGCAATTTAATCCAGCGCATAAGCTAGCGCAGTTAAGAAATTGCTATACACATCTTAATAGTCGATTAAACAGCAGCATAAAAAATAAGCTGCATGAGAATCAACAAAAATTTACCTTACTTAGCCAAACACTTAACGTCGTCAGCCCACTAGCTACTTTGCATCGCGGCTACACCTTAACTAGCACGGAACAAAACGCGCTACTTAGCTCAAGCATGCAATTAAACATTGGGCAAATTATTAAAACACGTTTCGCTAGCGGATCTGTTAGCAGCCAAATACAGGAAGTTAATCATGAATAAAACCCTATTAGCCTGCTTTTTGCTTATTCCTCACTTAGCATGCAGCAGTACATTACCCAAACAATTAGCCGTTCCAGGTGGCATTGTTAATATAGAGCTAGGCTCTATCGCGACACCTGCGCCCGAAGTCTTTTTTCAAAAGAACCGCGTCTTAGTCTTAGAAAACGACCATAAATGGGTCGCCGTGGTGGGTATTCCTCTTGATAGCAAAGTAGGCCAACATTCGATTACTATACAATCAGGTAAACATAAAACTCAGAGTAACTTTGAGATTGATGCCAAAGATTACCCTGCTCAATACCTCACAATTAAAAATAAACGCATGGTTAATCCCAATCCAGATGACCTTAAGCGCATTAGCAATGAACGTCCCACTATCAATAAAGCTTTAAATACCTGGACTGAACAACCGATCAATGATCTATCTTTTAGCTTACCTGTGCAAGGTAGATTAAGCAGCCCTTTTGGTCTAAAGCGTTTTTTTAATAAGCAAGCCAAAAACCCACACAGCGGATTAGATATTGCAGCACCCACTGGCACAACCATTACTGCGCCTGCCTCTGGGGTAGTGCTCAATACCGGCAATTATTACTACAATGGCAACACCGTCTTCTTAGATCATGGTCAAGGCTTAGTCACGGGATATTTCCATATGTCGAAAATAACCGTACAAGCAGGACAATTAGTAGAAGCAGGCAGCAAACTTGGCGAAGTCGGCGCTACAGGTCGTGTTACTGGGCCGCATTTACACTGGAATGTTTATTTAAATAAAACCAAAGTAGATCCCGCTTTATTTGTTCCCGAATTAATACCAGCCGAAGCAAAACAATAATTTTTATCTCACTCGAGGAAACACTATGCAATTCTCAACAACGCCGGAAATACCAGGCAACGTTATCGTAAAAAACCTTGGCATTGTCGCTGGCAATGTCGTGCAATCTAAACATGTAGGCCGTGACTTAATGGCAGGCTTAAAAAGCATTATTGGGGGCGAAATAGCTGGCTATACAGAAATGCTTGCTGATGCTCGCGATACAGCTATTGAACGCATGGTTGATGAAGCTAAAAAACGCGGCGCGGATGCTATTGTTAATGTGCGTTTTACCACCAGCGCCATTATGGCCAATGCTTCAGAAATATTAGCTTATGGGACAGCAGTAAAACTGCAAGATCCAAAATAATAAAGACCAACATCAATAAGGTACTACGCCTTTACCCACATAGCGTAGTTTTGTTATGCAAAAAGTACCTATAATAAAAACTACAATTTATTAAGTGCGCTAATATAGCTATAAGTCATTGAATAATATAGATCAAGATAAGAATGACTTATTTTTAACCAATCTAACAAAAACACTTGATTTTTCACCGATCTAAACCATTTCTCTGCAAGCTATCAACAGAGTTATCCACAAAAAATGTGGATAACTCTAAAGATAGAAAACACGCCATAGTCACTCAGCATAAAAACTAATTTTATTTATTAACTTGTGCGCTTTACTTATTGTTTTTTAACCATATAATAATCGCTCATCCTGCTAACGAATAACAATGCATCACTCATTAAATCTAAATCCAACCTCTGTAACTCGATCAGTAAGACGCTTAGATAATATCAACGGCAAAGACAAAGCATTTACTCCCATATCAAATACCTATGTCCCTGAGCATGAGCGCCATATAGATGATGCAAGCATCACCCAATTAATTGCTCTTATTAATAAACTCTACGCACTCACAGAAACACAACAGCTAATATATAAACAGCACCCGCATAAATTCATTAATACACCGTCTATTGTTGGTATTCGTTATAACAAAAACACACCTTACCGAATTATCAGGTTTGAACGCTATAAGGATTACACCATTTTTCGTACACAAATGAATAAATTAGGCTTTAAATTCTGTGTATTTAAAAGCCTTAAGCTAGATGGTATTTTTATTAAAGAGGCGCCCGTCGCGAGTATGACAAACTGGTAACTTAAACCAGAATCTTATTTGACATACAGCAATCAAGAGCAGACTAAAATCCGCCCTACTGCTTTAAACGAAGTAAAAAGCAGCCCCCATTGCACCGCCAAAGAATCCCCCCCAAACCACTAACCAACCTAAATGTTCGCGGATAATCGCTTGCACCATTTCTTTAACCAGTTGCGGCGTTAATTCTGCTAAGCGCTTATCTATCACGGTTTCAATTTTAGTCAAAATATCTTCGCCAATTTGATGCGCATTTAACCCTTGCTTTAATGCAGCCTTAAATTTATCTGACTCAACCATCTCAGTTAAAGTAACTTGCATTTTTTCAGTAAAAGGCTCTTTTAAAGGCGTTAGCGCCTCCTGTCCGCCCATCATTTGTAACATTCCACCAAAAGACGATTCCATAATGGAGGAAATTAGCCCATCAAAAATACGGTCATAATCAACCACAGCCAATAAAGGATCAAGATTCAGGATCTTTTCTCCTTCTTGTTCTTCATTTTCTATAAACTGCTCAACATTTTCTAAAGTAAAAAACTGGTGCATCATCAAGTGCTTAATGGCGCCTTTGAACTCTTCAAAACGAGTAGGAATAATGCCTGAACCATAGAGTAAAGGCACTTTTTCAAACAGCATATGAATAGCTATCCAATTGGTCAAAGCACCCGATAAAGCAAAAAAACCAATCGCTTTAATTAATTCAGGATAAACCGGTGAAAAATAGCCCACGACAATTAAGAGTGCTGCCAAAAAATTAGTGATAAAACTTTTGTTAAATATCTTATTCATTACTTTCATAAAAAATGATTCAAAAAACGGGTAAGGAGCGAGAGTATTATTGAATCCTCACTCCTGACTATCAAACAATATTAATCCACAACAAACTCAGTTCCATATTGAATATCTAATACTGAATAACGTACCTCCTGAAACTCATTACGAATCAGCACTTCATCATCAAAGGTTTTCTTTAATAAAGCTTGCGCTAAGGGCGAGTCTAAACTGATATAGCGCTTATCCAGCTCAAATTCATCCGCGCCAACAATTCGATAAAGCAATTCTTCACCTTTATCATTTTCTAGCAATACCCAGGCGGCAAAAAATATTCTATCCTGATCAGCGGGGCTATCAGCAATAATATTCAATATTGGCATACGCCTTTGTAAAAAGTGTATACGCCGATCGAGGCCGCGTAATTCTTTTTTTCGGTAGATGTATTCAGCGTTTTCCGAGCGATCACCTTCCGCAGCTGCGGCTGATAAAGCATCAACAACGTCTTTACGTTTAATCCAGAGGTTTTTTAATTCCAACTCTAAACGTTGATAACCAGCAGGCGTAATATAAGGAGAAGATTTAGGCAGCGAGGCTTTCCAGCGTGACATAGCGTATTTTAAAGCATAGAATTTTGCAATATATAGATGATCTATTCTAGTAGATCATCGAATAAAAATAAGGCGCTTATTTACCTTTAGAAGTTAAGTTACTATAAAGGCCTTTTAATTTAAAAGAGGACTTTTTAACTTTCTTTTCAACTTGCTCACTGTTTTCTACCACGGGTTTATCATTAGCTTTTTTCTTGAGCGTCATTTTCCCTAATAGTCCCTTAAAAGTATCCCCTAAATGTAGGCTAGAAGCATTATAATTTGGATCTTGAAACTCTATTTCATCAACAATAGGCGCATCCTTTTTGATCAGATTAACCACGTCAGGCTGAACAATTTCAGGCTCTCTGGCAGGCTCAGCTGAAACTACAGGCTCAACGCTTGATGCTTGTACATTATCCTCTCTTTCTAAACTAGGGCTTGTTACTGGGATGGCTACTTCCGCAACTTCAGTTACCAAAGGCTCACCTGAGATTTCAGTATCAAGACTAACAGGCGCGGTGACCCCCTCTGCTACTGGCTGAGTAAGTTCAGTCAGTAGCACTTCTGACTTGCCCATTGACTGCTCTATGTCCGCTACAGCAGGCTCTGGTTTTTTAGGCTCGACAACGAGTGCGTCTTTAACGGTTTGAGTTTGTGCACTTGTTTGACTTTTCAAATCATTAAGCAGTCGAGCGAAATCTAATTGATGCTTTTCTAACGTACTGGCTAATTGCTGTTGCGCTTGAATCTGCTGCTCTTGTTGCTTTAGTTTTTGTGCTTCTAATGCTTGCTCTAATTGTGCAAATTGCTTGGTTTGTGCGTCTAGGGTTGCATGTAATGAATTAATTAAGGCTTCTTTTTCCTTCAATTGACCAATTTCTTGCTGATGCATTGCTTCGCGCTCATTGTTGGCTTTCTGTGCAGCCTCTAAACGCTCAGTTAGCTGAGCTACAATATTATCTTGTTGTTGCCAAATAAACTCAGCTTTCATATCAGTATCAGCACCAACTAACTGCTCATTCAAGTCAAATTTTGCCGCTAATGCTCTGATTGCAGTCACAATAGCAAGATTTCGCTCTTTCACTTGCTCAACAAAATCAGCCGCTGCTTGTGCATTTTGTTCTGCTTGTTGCATGCTATCCGCTAATTTCTGTTCACTTTGCTTCAATTCTTGCTGAGTAGTTTCTAACTGACTTTGTAATTCAATACGCCCCTGCTCACTTAGCTTGTGTTTCTTTTTTAGAAAAAGAACTTTAATATTATAAAAAAATACCAAACACAACCAAACAGTTAACACCAATACCCCAAAATACAAAGGATTGTTCAAGGTCAGTAAATACCACTCGGAAAGAAGTGCTTGAATTTCAGGTAAGTAGTCTTGCATAAGCGCGTGCCTCAATAAAAGGTTTGTAATATATTTTAAAAAAAATTTTAGCCAAAAAAAAGCCCGTATTGCTACGTAGCTTTCCTTGTGCAATCTTATTTCTGCATAAAATCCAGAATTAATTTAGCTGGATACCGATCTCAGTGTATTCATATATTTTATAATGCGCTAAATTGATATTAGATGATCCATCAAATAATCTCCCCATGTTAGCAATCCATATCTTAATTGCCAATAAAAAAATGACTAATCAAATATTTTGGCGTATAAAATTGTACAACAAGCAATTCCATATTAACTACCAGAAATATAAAGGTAAAATATGCCAACAGTACATGACATGACGCAACTCATTGGCAACACTCCGTTAGTTAAATTAAACCGCCTTGCCATACCTAGTTCAGCTGAGGTTTTTTTAAAGATTGAAGCCAACAATCCGAGAGCTTACGCCAGCCTAGCTTGACAAGTATTTTTTACTTATTATGCCGCCATTTTTTCAAGAACGCCCTTATAATTCCAAGGTAAACACGTGAGAGGTGATGTTTTCACTCGTTCGGGATGCTGTTGTGCCCAGGTCAAATAATCAAAGGGCTTCACTCTCGCTTGGACGCAGGTCGAAATCATAGAGGTGAGCACATCAGAGATCTGAGCGCCGGCGAGGGTTTTGTAAAAATAGGCATTTTTAATTCCGCTTCCATGCGATTATTGTCCAGTCGAGCCCCTTCTGTATGACAAAATTGAGTAAGACCCAGAGGTAGATTCAACGCCGCCCTAAAATCGCGTTTAGTTTTAAAGTAAACATTGTTTCTGGCATGGATGAGATGCAAGCTATGATTGATTGGATATTTTTCTCGTACTTGCTTAAAAAAACGACCGATACTGTCACTGTTTACAGTATCAAAGTCACTCACCGTTGCGTTAGCAAGATCATCAAGTGCGAGCGCACCAATCAGGTTGATCGGAGTGCGACTGCTTGTTGCTTTGCTCGATCAATTGGGCTGTTTGAGCAACTGACAGGCGGTTACTCGAACCACCATTTTCAGGCTTGAGTTTCTCAGACGCGCTGTAGTCTGCAAGATGGGTGCGCACGTTTGTGCATGTTGGGTTTCGAGCTGTTTCTTTTGTAGATCGCTGAGAACTATTTTCATCGACCAAAGCATGATCCTCATTTCACAAAAAATCAAGTATCTTCATTGATCACGGGTATATAACTCTGGTATTTATAAAAATGACTAAATACCCTATAGAAGGCTAAGAATATATAGATCACTGGAATTTATAAAATCATTGTCAGTTAAGAGTAGTTTAGACAAACTAATGACTTTAGCCGAACTAAATTTTTAGGAAGTTATTGCAGGATGGGAATAAAAAATCAGAAGCTAGGGTGATTTTTTATAATTTCTTGAACATGAGCTAATATTTTATATTATATTATATTATAAAAAATAGCTTATAAAACATAACAGTACAGCCATAAATGGCGGAGAAGCAGGGATTCGAACCCTGGGAGGGGATAAACCCTCAACGGTTTTCAAGACCGCCGCTTTCGGCCACTCAGCCACCTCTCCGTAAGAAAACTTATGATACTCAATTTTCAGATAAAAGAAAAGCCTTTTATACAAAAAGGCCTTAAAATTTCATTTCTTACTAAAATATCAATCAGTTAAGCTTAGCTCCACACTCCAAAGTATAACGAACAGCATTCTGTACTTTAAAGCAATAACGCTCAAGCTTTCTGCTTTTTACGCAAAGTATTATAAATTTTGAATGACAAAATTGAAGAGGCCAGCACAAAGGTAACAGCATTTGCGTAAATAATGGCTTTATCTGAGATACAGATACCATAAATAAGCCAAAGCAAGACGCCTAGGGTGAAGCTACTGTACATGCCTAATGACAGCGATTCGGTATCTCTGGTTTTCAGCGTCATAATGGCTTGCGGCAGAAAAGAAAGCGTAGTTAAAGTTGCCGCAACATAACCAATCATTTCCGGTGTAATTGCCTTGAAAGCTTCGTCTAGCATGATATTTTATTCACTAAATATAATTTTAAAGTCAACATGTAAAATCTACCTCCTATCCCCTGCCCTGCGATTATATTCTTGATCCTCAACGATCTCTTTAACAAAATGGCTTTTAAGTTTAAGCGTCGGGAATAAATGCGTTTTTTCCCAATAAAAGCCTATCCATAAAATTGGAATAGCAAATAGCAAATCTATACCAAAAGTTGTTTGCATCAAAATAGTCAATGCAGCGGTACAAAACAACAAAAAACCAATCAAATAAAATCGAATACCTAAAATAATCCCATTTAAAAACACCGTATGAGCAAGAATAATATGAATCACAATACCCGCTGCACTGGCTTTAATCGCCTCGGCATGCCAGCTTAAAAAAACCAATAAAACAGCGACAAAAGCACTTGCCCAATAAAAAAACTGGTAACGATATAAATGCTTTGTTTCATAGCCGATTGCTCGCTCTTTGGTTTTTGCACTTAAGATAGAAAAAAAGCAAAAAATTGGCGTCATTAATAACCAGTAAAAAATACCCGGCCGGTCAAATACCTCAATAATCACTTCACCTAAAAAACATAAAAACACCATAGCAACAAAAATAATTTCATTAATATAAATATGATTTAAGGCGGCATCCATATTCCACTTTTCTGACACTTGGTTCTGCTCACTCATAAACGCCCCTTTATTAAATAACTTTTGAAAATTGCGCAGTATTTGACTGCAAATAAGCATCAAATACCATACAAATATTACGTATCAATAAACGCCCAACGGCTAACACTTGAATACCCTGTTCATTCAAGGTCAATAGACCATCATTGTGCATTACTTTCAACGAATTTAATTCTGCTGAAAAATACTGTTTAAAATCTATCTCGTAAGCCTGCTCAATATCAACAAAACACAAAGAAAAGTGACAAATAAGCTGAGTAATCACGGCACGACGTAACTTATCATCTGCATTTAAAACAAAGCCCTTAAAAACAGGCAATTCGCCTTTACTAATCAATGCATCATATGCTGTTAAATCTTTAACATTTTGCACATAGCTATCAGCGACACGGCCAATCGAAGTGATGCCGAACCCAATTAAATCGCAATCAGAATGAGTAGAATAACCTTGGAAATTTCGATATAACTTATTTTCTCTTTGCGCAATGGCTAATTCATCATCCGCTTTAGCAAAGTGATCCATACCAATATAGATATATCCTGCTTCGAGTAAACGCCGAATAATCATCTGCAAAATATCCAACTTTACTTCAGCATTCGGCATATCTGCATCATTAATTTGCCGCTGCGTTTTAAATCGCGCCGGTAAATGCGCGTAGTTAAAAATGGAAAATCGATCAGGTGCAACACTTAAAATTTTATCCAAGGTCACCGAAAACGATGCCACCGTCTGCAAAGGTAAGCCATAAATTAAATCAATACTGGTAGAACGAAAACCCTCTTTTCTTGCAGATTCTAAGACGGCAAAGGTTTGCGCTTCTGATTGAATACGGTTAACCGCTTGCTGTACTGCTGGATCAAAATCCTGCACACCCAAACTAATTCGATTAAACCCCAGGCCTCTTAACTGCTTTATGGTTTTATCATCCGTCGCGCGCGGATCAATTTCAATCGAATACTCGCCCGTATCATCCTCTTTTAGATTAAAGTGCCGGCGCGTCGCCGCCATCAATCGACTCATTTGTTGATAATCTAAAAAAGTAGGCGTCCCCCCGCCCCAGTGTAATTGATTAACGACGCGATTTTTATCAAAAAATGCGCCTTGCAATGCAATCTCCTTAAATAAATTAGCTAGATAAGGCTCGGCATGCTCTCTGTTTTTAGAGATAATTTTATTACATGCACAGTAATAACAAACGGTATCACAAAAAGGAATGTGAAAATAAAGCGACAAAGGCCCACCGCGCGCATTAGAAAGTTTAATTTGCTGTTGGTAATCCTGTGCAGTAAAGCCATCATGCAATTCCAAAGCCGTGGGATACGAGGTATAGCGAGGACCTGATTTATCGTAACGATGAATTAAATCTAGGTCGAATTTTACAGATTGATCCATATTGATTATTTAATACTCATGACGACAGGCCAACCATAGCCCCTAATGATTGCGCGACTAAAGCCGCCACAAAAAAACGCGATAATTTATTTAATTTCCACATCTACGCGCCTATTTAAAGCATGCATATCCTTATCATTACCCTGATAACGTAGCTGACTATAACCCCTACCTTCATAGTCTAATCTACCCTCTAATTTTGGATAAAGAGTCTCCAGCACAGCAACAACCGATTTCGCTCTATCCTCAGAAAGCTGAAGATTAGACTCTTGATCGCCGGTTTTCTCACTATGCCCAACAATCAGGACACGCTTGCCCGCATCAACATAAGGCATTAATGCCAGCCCTAGTGCTTTTATTTTAGCTACAGCCTTTTCATTTATCGCTATACTTTGAGAATCAAATAAAATAGCTATATCAACTTTGGGTCTGACTTTAGGTAGCCCAGCAGATTTCACCTTATCAATATCCCTACTGACATAGTTTGCCCATGCCGGCTTAGCTATTTGCTTAGCTGCATATATGTTATCAGCAGCTTGCATAGCAGAGAGAGCATTTGGCAAGTCATTCAATTGAATATATGAACTGGCCATACGCCCTAAAAGGCTGGCTTTTTGCTCCTCATCCGAGCCGAGAAATTGCCGCGCATTGACAAAACTTACTAGCGACTGCGAAAACTGTTGCAACTTTTGTTGATTCAAGCCCAATTCATAATAGACCTGATAATTTTCACAAAGTACAGCTGAGCGTTTCAATAAATGCTCCGAATCTGCTGGGCTCTGACCTTGGGCACGCAAATACAGGGCTTTTGCTTCATACTCACTCAGACATTCAGCACTAGCAGAAAAACAGATGGCACAGCAAAAACAAAAGACCCAATATTGCTTATTTTTCATGACCTTTCTCTTGCCTTAGGCGCTCGGACAATACATTACAATCTTTTAACTTAATAACAGCCCACTAAAAAACTACAACTCACGCGTTGCACTAAACTTAATATCTGGCCAGCGCTCTTCAGTTAGCTGCAAATTAACTCGACTAGAAGCTAAATACACTAAATATCCGCCGCCATCTTCTGCAAGATTATCGAAAGCTTTTTTCTTGAATTCCTCAAATTTCGCAGCATTACTTGAACTTACCCAACGCGCGGTATTAACGGAAACAGCATCATAAACACATTCAACATTGTATTCAGATTTTAAACGATAAGCGGTCACATCAAACTGCAAAATCCCAACCGCACCTAAAATAAGATCATTGTTTTTTAAAGGCTTAAATAACTGCGTGGCGCCTTCTTCAGTTAATTGCACCAAACCTTTTTGCAAAGCTTTACCGCGCAAAGGGTCTTTTAATACCACACGACGAAACAATTCAGGGGCAAAATAAGGAATGCCTGAATACTTTAAAACTTCACCTTCAGTAAAAGTATCGCCGACCTGAATAGTACCGTGATTATGCAAACCAATAATGTCCCCCGAATAGGCTTCCTCTATATTTTTACGAGTAGCCGCTTTAAAGGTAATGGCATTAGATACCTGAATTTTTTTACCAATCCGCACATGATTAATTTTCATGCCCTTATCAAACTTACCCGAACAAACGCGTAAAAAAGCAATCCTATCGCGATGCGAAGGATCCATATTCGCTTGTACTTTAAAAACAAAACCTGTGAATGCTTCTTCTTTGGCACTCACAAAACGCTGATCTGCCTCACGTTCTTTAGGCGCTGGCGCATAATCAGCAAAAGCATCTAATAACTCCAGAATACCAAAATTGTTTACCGCTGAGCCAAAAAAGACCGGCGTTAAATCGCCCGCTAAATACGCCTCTAAATTAAACGCAGTACTCGCGCCTTGCACCAACTCAATCTCTTCACGTAACTCTTGCGCCTGATCCCCTAAAACAGCATCTAGCTCAGGGTTATGTAAACCTTTAATGGTTTCACCCTGCATGATTTTTCCACCATGCGTCGCGCTAAATAAATGCACAGTATCGTCATATAAATGATAAACCCCTTTAAAGCGCTTCCCCATGCCGATAGGCCAAGTAATCGGCGCACATTCAATATTTAATACCGTTTCAACTTCATCTAGCAGCTCAATAGGCTCTTTTCCTTCCCTATCTAACTTATTAATAAAAGTGATAATTGGCGTGGTACGCAAACGACACACTTCCATTAATTTTATCGTGCGATTTTCCACCCCTTTGGCGACATCAATAACCATTAAAGCCGAGTCGACAGCCGTTAAAGTACGATAAGTATCTTCAGAGAAATCTTCATGCCCCGGTGTATCTAATAAATTCAACACACAACCTTTATGCTCAAACTGCATCACCGAGGTCGTGACCGAAATACCCCGTTCTTTTTCCATTTCCATCCAGTCTGAAGTTGCATGCCGATCGGATTTACGTCCTTTAACAGAACCTGCTTGTTGAATAGCGCCGCCGAATAATAATAATTTCTCAGTTAAGGTCGTTTTCCCTGCATCCGGGTGGGAGATAATAGCAAAGGTTCTTCGCTTATTGATTTCATTAAGAAAATCTTGATTTGCCATGTGTAAACTCTTTTAGTTTGTACGCGGATTTGGACACCCATTTGGAAGCACTCTCTTTGCAGTTCTTCGCTGGCAAAATCCGTCGTGTTAATCGTAATTAGCCGCTATTTTCGCTGATTTTGACTGTATAAACAATCAATGCTTATTTAATTACTCGCAGCGTGTGCCAATGCTCAGTTGTAGCTATTTGCCATCGTTGCTTGTTCAGCGCATCACCAACTGCGACTAAAGCACTTATCCCTTGGCTAGCAAAAATCGATACCTTAAGGCCGTGCTTGCTTAAAAAACACAATGAATCGAGCAGGATGTTGACTGTATCTGGGCGTATAAAAACAAGTATCCAATGCAGTACCGTAAAGGTTACAAAGTGTGGTTGCTGTGGCTCGGTGATTTTGTAGCGACGTCTGCCCATTAATTAAGCCTCGTACGCATTCCCACACAGGAGCGAGGGAACGAGCGACTATTGCAAAACACCATCAAGCCCATCAAGTACATCCACAACATCATTCAAAAGCTCATCTGCTTGGGCAAAAATAAACTGCTTGAGAAACTTATCAATGCGGATATTCAGCTTAAAAGGTGGAATGCTGTTGTTGTTTGTTCATCTTCTTTCCTATGCTGTGACGTTATCGAAACCAGGCGCAATCGCAAGGTTACCGACACCGTATAAAGTTTGATAATTTTTTAACCATAAATGGAATTCGGGGGTATTAAGCTGAGCTTCTTTGGTGCAATCGACATGCCATTGCCTGAGTAAATAGCCTGCTGTTGCTGCTCTAATCTCAACTTTCATCACGCCACCTGCCATGACTTTTTACTGATTGAGTTTCCAATTATCCATTCGCCCTCTAATACCCATTAATATCTGCGTTTATTTGCCAAATGTGCATAATTTAGGTAGAGCAACACTGAGGCAACAATTGCAGCCCAGCGTGTTTAGTCGTTTTGCATCAGCTATTGTTGCAAATTTTTTGTTATCTGTATGCGTCTAACTCATCTTTAAGTGCTAATGCCCTTATTAGCAGACCTTACAGAGTTTATTGGCGGACTCACTCTTTGTGCTATTTGCTGTTGCGCTGGGCTTTATGGCTATTCCTATGTAAAAAATACCGCCAAACTTTGTTTTATCTTGAGTTGCATGACAAGTGCGACTAACAGCCCTAGACAAAGAATATAAGTCCCTTAAACAAAAAATAGTTGATTTTTCTGGTAAAATCGCCAAAATCGCGCAACTTAATATTTTTAGGACTCCTCACCTTAATGCAATTAAAAAAATCTCAAAACAAAGCCTCCGACTCATGGAGCGCCGAAGATAGCGCCAATTTATATGGCATTCGCGAATGGGGCGCAGACTATTTTGATGTCTCTAAGCAAGGCGAGGCAGTCGTTAAAGTCAATTTTGGCGATAACACCGTTACCATCCCGATCATAGATATCGTCGAAGGTATGCGTGAACGCGGTTTAGAAATGCCGGCTATCTTACGCATCGAAAATTTATTAGATCAACGCATTAAGCAAATCAATGAAGCCTTTGCGCGCGCTATTTATGATCAGGGCTACCAAAATCATTACCGTGGCGTTTTCCCAATAAAAGTCAATCAACAATGCCATGTTATCGAAGAAATTGCCGCTTATGGTAAACATTACCATCATGGCCTAGAAGCCGGCAGTAAAGCAGAACTGATTATTGCGCTATCCCAGTTACAAGACCATGAAAGTTTAATTGTCTGCAATGGCTATAAAGATGAAGAATTTATCGAGCTGGGCCTGTATGCAAGGCAAATGGGCATACAGTGCTTTTTTGTCTTAGAAACCACAGCAGAATTACCGATTATTCTTGAGCGCAGCAAAGCTTTAGGCATAGAACCGCTTATTGGTGTGCGTATTAAGCTAGCCTCGATGGTTGAAGGTCATTGGAATGCCGATAGTGGCGACCGCTCTATTTTTGGCTTATCTACTAGCGCTTTATTAACCGTTGTTGAGCAATTAAAAGCTGCAAATATGCTGCATTGCCTACAATTATTGCATTGTCATCTTGGCTCACAAATCCCTAATATCCGCAATATCCGTACCGGTGTACTGGAGGCTTGCCGTTTTTATACTGGCTTAATTGCGGAAGGCGCGCCACTGGGGTATATGGATTTAGGGGGTGGCTTAGCGGTTGATTACGAAGGCAGTCAAACAACCAATACGCACAGCATGAATTACCAGTTAGATGAATACTGTATAAACATAGTTGAAACCATACAAGAAAATCTCGACCCCTTAGGCATTGCTCATCCGGTTATTGTTTCCGAGTCTGGGCGCGCTTTAGTCGCGTACTCATCAATGCTATTGTTCAACGTCTTAGATGTGCGCGACCATAAAGCGCCGCCACTACCTGAATCCTTGCCTGAAGGTAGTATCGACTTACTAAAAAATCTGTTTAACGTATTACAAAGCGTTAACGTTAAAAACCTACAAGAATGCTATAACGACTCGCTGTACTATCGTGATGAAGTGCGTGATTTATTTCACCGAGGCCACGCAACCCTACATGATCGAGCACTAGCGGAAGATTTTAATCTCGCTATTTTAGAGCGTATTACCCAATTACTGCCCCAAGTAACGCGGATTTCACCTGAACTGGAAAACTTGCCTGAACTCTTATCTGACATTTATTACGGCAATTTCAGTCTATTTCAATCATTACCCGACATCTGGGCAATTGATCAAGTGATGCCGGTCATGCCGATTCACAGGCTCAATGAAGAACCCACTCGTGATGCCATCATCGCTGATATTACTTGTGACTGTGATGGCAAAATTGACGTATTCACTGGCCCAGAAGGCCTGCAATCAACACTAAAACTACACGCTTTACGCGACAATGAAGAATACTATTTAAGTGTCTTTCTGATTGGCGCTTACCAAGAAACTTTGGGTGACTTACACAACCTCTTTGGCGACACCCATGTCGTCAGTGTGCATATAAGTGAAGATGGTAGCTTTGATTTTGCTCGTGAGTTTCATGGTGACAGTATTGCTGATGTACTAAGTTATGTAGAATACGATCCTAAAGTGATGCAAGAACAATTTAGACGTATCGCTGAAACCGCAGTACGCGAAGGCAAAATTTCTGTCGCCATGCGCCAACAAATGATCAAAGCATTCCGTGATAGCCTGAATGGCTATACCTATTTTGAACGCTAAGTAATACCTATAAATGACTCTCAGAACTAAGCGTACCATGGCTAGCACTGCTGTTGATTTAGGAATAAATAGCTTCTCCTTACCCAACCCTCTCGAGTAAGAGAGGGCTTAAATCAACCGCATTGCGTTTTAGCGCTAGCCATTATGCGACTCACTTATTTTACTTTTAAAGGAACCCTCTATGTCTAAAGTTATGATTATTGGTGCCGGCGGTGTCGGCGGCGTAGTTACCCACAAATGCGCACAACTCCCTGAAGTTTTCAGCGAGATTATTCTTGCCAGTCGCACCGAAGCAAAATGCCAAGCCATTGCTGCGCAACTTGAGCGCCCTATTCGCACGGCGCAAGTCGATGCGGATAATGTGCCAGAATTAACCGCTTTACTGAAAAAAGAACAGCCCGCTTTAGTTATAAATGTTGCCCTACCATACCAAGATTTAACCATCATGGATGCGTGTTTAGCGGCCGGCATTAACTATATGGATACCGCTAACTACGAGCCATTAGACACCGCTAAATTTGAATACAAATGGCAATGGGCGTATCACGATAAATTCAAACAAGCAGGCTTAACGGCATTATTAGGTAGTGGTTTTGATCCCGGCGCGACTAACGTATTCACCGCCTATTTAGCGAAACATTATTTAGATGAGATCCATGAGTTAGATATTATTGATGTCAATGGCGGCGACCATGGCTATCCCTTTGCCACTAATTTCAACCCAGAAATTAACATCCGCGAAGTCACCGCCGAATGTCGTCACTGGGAAAATGGTGAATTTGTCACCACCCCAGCGATGTCCAAAAAAGCCAGCTTCACCTGCCCTGAGTCGGTCGGTACTTTTAATATCTACCGCATGTACCATGAAGAATTAGAATCTTTATCAAAAAACTTCCCAACGCTTAAACGCGCGCAATTTTGGATGAGTTTTGGTGATAATTATTTGAAACATTTAGAGGTCTTAGGTAATGTCGGCATGACTGGCATTGAGCCTGTTGAGTTTAACGGCCAACAAATTGTCCCGATTCAATTTCTAGCTAAACTACTCCCTGATCCTGCCAGCCTTGGCCCACGCACTAAAGGTAAAACCTGCATCGGCTGTGTTGCCAAAGGTATCAAAGACGGTAAAGAAAAAATTGTTTATCTCTATAACATCAAAGATCATCAAGATTGTTATCAAGAAGTGCAATCACAAGCCATTTCTTATACCACCGGCGTACCGGCAATGATTGGGGCAAAAATGATGCTCGAAGGCAAATGGATTAATCCCGGCGTATGGAACATCGAGCAATTTGATCCAGATCCATTTATGGAAGATATGAACAAGCACGGCCTACCATGGACCGTGGTTGAATTGGCTAGTTTTGATTTAGATAAATAATAAGTAGCACACGCGTGCCCACCCTCTGCGTGGGCACGTATGTTAAGTAAGCTCTGCTTACTGACAAAAAGCCACAATACGAAAACCTTTAGCTTATGCTTGCACAGCTAAAGCCCTGCCCACAATACCCAAGTTTAATTAAACTCATGCAATTCACCGACTTCTCCAAACTCGATCTAAACCGCCTGCCGTCACCCTGCTTTGTCGTTGACCAAATCGCGGTGGAACGCAATTTAAAGATTTTAAAGCACGTTGCCGATGCCAGCGGTGCAAAAGTGCTCGCCGCACTGAAAGCCTTTGCCATGTGGCACCTTGCACCTCTGACTATGCGCTATTTAAATGGCACCTGCGCCAGCGGTTTACATGAAGCCATGCTCGGACATGAAAAATATGGCGGTGAAGTGCATGTTTTTTCTGCCGCATACAGTGCAGATGATATTCGCCAGCTCGCCCAATTTGCCCACCATATCGTCTTTAATTCCTGCGGCCAATGGCAACGCTTTCAGCCGATAATTCAAGCAGCCATGGCCAAGCGTCCCGACTTAAAAATCGGCCTACGTATTAACCCTGAACACTCCGAAGGCGCAGTTGCCGTTTACGATCCCTGCTCACCCGGTTCACGTTTAGGCATTCCCTTATCACAGCTCGATGAATCCTTATTAGACGGCATCAGCGGCTTGCATTTTCATACCTTATGCGAACAAGGCTTTGAGCCTCTACAGCGTACCGTACAAGCCGTAGAAGAGAAATTCGGGCATTTATTAGCGCACATGCAATGGGTCAATTTTGGTGGCGGACACCATATCACCGCGCCCGGCTATAATATTGAAGGCTTAATCCAATTAGTTAAAGACTTTAGCGCCAAATACCAAGTACAAGTGTATTTAGAGCCTGGCGAAGCCGTCGCCATCGGCACTGGCATACTCAGCTGCGAAGTCTTAGATATTACCTGGAATCAGCTCAATCAAGCGATTTTAGATACCTCGGCCACCTGTCACATGCCCGACACCCTAGAAATGCCTTACCGCCCAGATATTAGCGGTGCTGATCAAGCTAACCAACTGGCCTATAGCTATCGCTTAGGCGGCCTTACCTGTTTAGCCGGTGATGTGATCGGTGATTACAGCTTTGCGCAGCCTTTACAGATTGGTCAGCGCATTATTTTTGAAGATATGAGCCATTACACCATGGTCAAAACGACCACCTTTAATGGCACCCACTTACCTGCCCTTGCCGTCTGGAATTCAGCAACCGACGCGCTACAAGTGATTAAAACATTTTCCTATAACGACTTTAAAAACAGGCTATCTTAAATGAATAGAGAAACCGGCAAGCCCTTAAAATACCCGCTTTTTTTAGGCTCGGAAATTGAACAACCGAACCCAGATCAAGCCTTGTTCCACGTACTCCCCGTGCCTTATGAAAAAACCGTCTCCTATGGTGGCGGCACGTATTTAGGCCCCTCTGCTATCTTAAAAGCCTCATGGCAATTAGAACAATGGGACGGTAAAAGTAAGCCCTGTGCTGCCGGCATTTATACCTGCGCTCCGGTGGATTGCTCGGTAGCCGCTGCACAAGTTATCGATAATATCGCCACGGCAACGGCAAACATCATCAAACACGGCGCAATGCCCGTAGTCTTTGGCGGTGAACATACCGTTACTTATGGTGTATTAAAAGGCTTACGCGATGCCGGTATCACTGATTTTGGTATCGTGCAAATCGATGCGCATGCTGACTTACGCGAGGCTTACGAAGGCGATCCACTCAGCCATGCCTCAGTCATGAAACGTGCCGTCGATATGGGCATCCCTTTATATCAGCTCGGCATTCGCGCCTTTTGTGAAGAAGAAATCGCCACACGCAAAGCCTTTCATGTCCACTATCAAGATGCTGATGAATTAGTGCCTAACAATATCCAAAGCATTACCCTGCCCGAGGATTTCCCCAGCAAAGTATTTTTCACCTTAGATATAGACGGTATGGATCCATCGGTATTCCCCTCAACAGGCACGCCCGTACCCGGGGGCTTAGGCTGGTATCAAACGCTGAATTTATTTGCATCGATTGCCCAGCAACGGCAAATCATTGGCTTTGACATTATGGAATTCGCCCCGATCAAAGGCTTTCATGCTTATGATTTTGCCGCAGCAATGTTAACTTATAAAATGATGGGCATCGTGCAAAGAAATTTGAAATAAGCAAACCCCTTGTTCCCAAGCTCCAGCTTGGGAATGCATGCACTCACAGCGCCTGCTGTGACACACAAGAGTTTGGCAACCAAGCAATCACAGATTCAGCTCACGCACCGACACCGCATAACGCATAAACTTAGGTGACAACTCCAGCAATCGCTCCAAGGTCACTTCCGCCTGATCAAATTTTAATACCGAACCCAGCGCATACTGACCCGAAGCTAAAAATAACTCAAATGTAGATTCATGCGTTAATAACAAAGCAGATTTACGCACCACAAAATATGCTTGCGACAATACCGACACTTGCCCAGCAAGCAACTGCACCACCGATTTTTGCAATCTATCACGCTGCCCCGCATCGGTTCGGCGCGACACACCTAAAACCGGTTTTAAGCTGGTATCATAAGTAACAAAAACATCCCCCTCAAGCAGCTTAACCAACAAAGTTTCCGCCACATAAAAATGCGCTTGCGAGGTCTGCACCAACTTCATCGCACCAAAATTCACTTCCACTTTCTCTTTTTTAGCCTCGATGTCAGCCCATATATCGGTAGCAGACGTACGCTCTAGCACCGGCTTTTTCTTGACCTTATCCTGAACTAACTCCAAACTCGTAAAATTAAGCACATTCGGTGAAGGCGTATTTAATATTAAAATTTCATTATTATGCACATGGCGAGTAAAAAACTCGGTAAGCTGCTCAAAACCACTGGCGACAACATAAGATTTCGCCAAAGCAAATTTAGTATGCTCAATCAACTCTTGATAATGACTCAAGCGCGCCAAAAACAACTCGCCCCCCACAACAGATAAGCGCTTGCTTTGCTCAGAACGCAATAACTCATGCGCATGAAATAAAATACATTCCTCAGGCAACCTTACTGGCTTAAAATAAACCGGCTGAAAACCATCCCCCTGACTATAATCCCAGCAAAAAGCAGACTCTGCCGGCAAATTTGGATTAATCAGTTTGACCAAAGCACTATTGAGCGTACAAAAATCAAACAACGCCCGAATATCCTCCTGACTAAGACGATACGGATTCGCCAACCAAAATAACAGCAAGCGCTTCAAAGCCAAACTAATAGTCGTTAAAGCCTGAAAATCAGCCAGCGGTTTGACAACCTCAATATCCAAAAGTTTATGTACAGAAGCCAAGCGATAGCACTCCGCCATAGACGCCCACAGAACAGCAGAGGGACGCTCATAACTCAAAGCATAATGCTTAAAAGCAACACCTAAAATTTGCAGTGCATAATTAAGATGCAAAACCCGCTGATCCCGTTGCTCAAGGCGCTGCGCTAAGCATAAATGCAAAAAAGCCAAATGGCGCAAAATACGAATACTCATTTGCGGGATTTTGCGCTGCTGCGCATATTTCATCATCGCCTGCTCTAAAAAACCAGACAAATACATAACCACTGGCGTGATCCGCACAACAATAAGCGTTAAAGAACTGGTATCAATCGCTTCTTGCTGTTTTTTTAAAATAGATAAAACCTTGTGAATTTCATTACTGGTCAGCAAGACATCAGAGGAGTTAAGTTGTTTAAGCCAATCAGAAATCGACTGATGAGTCAGCTCAAAAGGTAAAACAAAAGGATTTGACATTACACGCGACACCCATAAATTAAAAATAGCGCTTTAAATTTAGCCTAAAATCCTCTTAAATTTACGCTAACATGAAAATTAAGTAAACATTCAGAGACCCTTTCCTTATCACCTTCTCCCTGAGGGCATAAGTATCTACACAAGTCTTAAAGCCTTATCCCTCTGGAGAGGGCTATGTTTGTGGCGAGTATGTGCTGTAATGATGGATGGCGTAGTGAATATACAAACAAAGCCCTCCCTTGCTGGGGAGGGTTGGGTGGGGAGAATAAAATTCATGCTTTTAAATACAATGAATTAAAAAGTGAAGTTGCTCCCTCTCCTGATTCATTGCATTTATTAGCGCCCGGAACACGAGAAAGCAAAACCCCTCCCGTAACGTCTTGTTGCCAAGCGCCTGCTGTAACTAACACATCAAACAAACATGCAGCCGAGCTTCTAAAGCACGTATTCCCAAACGGAGTTTGCCAACGAAACAACCAAGCTGACAATTCTTGTCACATTAAGACACTTTAAAACAATTGACGCACATTAATCACCTTCCATTGCTGTTCGCACGCAAATATACCGGCCTAACAAACCAACCCAGGATACAACACACGAGACAGCTTGCCACTTAAACAACAACATAAAAACAAAACCCCAGCTTGACATATTGTTGGCATAAACTATGCTTTAACTGAAATGAGATTTACTCAGTTCTATTTTTTAACTAAAAGGAAACATATTATGAACATGCAAAAAGCACAACAGGGTTTTACCCTAATCGAACTCATGATCGTGGTCGCGATTATTGGTATTTTGGCTTCAATTGCCATCCCAGCTTATACAGATTACATGACCAGAGCGAAAGTAACTGAAGGTATCAGCTTAGCTTCTTCTGCTAAAACTACCGTTGCTGAAAATGCGGCATTTGGAGCAGCTAGTCTAGCTGCAGGATGGACTGCTCCAAAAGCAACAACTCATGTAAAATCAGTAGCGATTGTATCAACTACAGGCGCGATTACTATTACCTACACCTCAACTGTAGTAGATAACGCAACTCTTGTTTTCACACCTAGTGATAATGATGGTGCTTTAGCTATCGATAAACCAGCAAATGGGTCGATCACTTGGACATGTACTGAAGGTAGTCTAGCCCCCAAATTCAGACCTGCTAACTGCCGTTAATAACCATTAATTAACTAACAAGCAAGCAACAAAAAAGCCTCTTAACTGAGGCTTTTTTTATTTCTAACATGTCCTTTATCTCATTTAAAACTCCTCGTTATGTTAAAAAACAATCTTCCCATTGTATTAACAGCCATTACATTGTTTTTAGCACCTAAGCTACATGATCATTCTTTTAGTTATTTATACTTTATCGGCACTTTAAGCCTTTTACTCAGTGTCACCCTGTTTAAATTATTGAGTGCTTATAATACCGTTATTACCGTCCCCGCTAATAATTACGTGCTATTTTTTACAGGTTTTACTGCCTGGTCATTTCTATCAATCAGTTGGTCTCCCGTCCCTAGTGACAGTTTTTATTCGGCGGTCATTTTTTTAGTCCTCCCTTTAAGCTTATTATTAGCTTTTTGGAGTACCGTTAAACAACAGCACACGTTCTATTTAACCTTAGCTGCTTTTATCTTAATCACACTGGCTAAAACTTATTATCAACGATTTATTTTAGTTCCACAGCTGCCTGCGCCTGGTTTTTTCTCTAATAAAAACACCAATGCCACCTTTATAGCAATGATATTGCTACCTTTTTGCACTTACTTTTTAACTGAAAAACAAGCCCGCTACAAAAGACACTTCACTGGGCTCATTATTGCTTGTGGTAGTTTTATTATCACATTAACCGTTTCTAGGGGCGCTTTACTGGGGTTATGTATCGGCCTGTTTTTAATATTGCTTCATACCTTGTTTGAAAAACAATCAATTAAAAACTATTTAATACTCTTAGGCTATCTAGCCTTGGGCTTTTTAATTGCTGAGTTATTAACGGGATCAAGCTATAGCACCCGTCTAATTAATCAATCGGTTAGTTCCAACATGACCACGATTTCTACGGGTAGAGACTATATCTGGAACTCTGGTCTGCAGATGTATTTGGAACAGCCTGTTTTAGGTCGAGGATTAAACATGTTTCATTGGTTATTTCCTCAATTTAGGCACATTGATGCACCTGATATTGGCCAGTTTGCACACAATGATTACCTACAGTTTTTGATTGAATTAGGCCCCATTGGATTTGTATTATTCAGTGGTTTTGTCATTACTTTTCTAAAATCCAGCGGGATGCTTTATTTAAAAACAGCTGACAAAGATCAGAAATTATTTTATTTAGGCCTGATAGCAGCCTGTATTGCAGTATTGACCCACTCCTTATTTACCTTCAACCTTTACCAGCCTGCCCCATTATTATTACTAGGTCTTTATATAGGGGTATTAACTCAAGGGCTTGAGAAGCAAAAGTTACAAAAAAGCCTGTCAGTTACGCCAAGTAAAATAAAACGACTCACCAAGACGGGATATATTGGGATTATTACTTCTATTGCTTTAGTCTTTGTTTATTTTGTTGCGATCAATTCTCTGACACTTTTTAAAGTCTATCAAACCTATCCAAATAATCTAGTCGCATTAGAAAATACCATACAAGCAACAATATTGACCCCTTATAAAGAAGAATACGTGGCGACGCAGGCAAACCTCTATAGACAATTATTATCTATGGATGCACATATGTTTAGCGAGCAAGGAAAACAGCAATTATTTGAGCAAGGGATAGAAGCATCTGATCTGGCCATTAAACAAAATCCATTTCGTGACTTAAATTACACCAATAAAGCGCATTTATATTTACTCCATGCCACAGCCGATTTAAATCATTTTGATGAAATTGTTAATGCCTATTCTGAAGCGGTAAGGTTAGACCCCTTTAACCTAGAAACACGCCTGCACTTTGCCGATGCTTTAATGAAATTTAACGAAAAAGAAATGGCCTTTAATGTGCTAAACGGTGGCTTAGGTCGAACATACGTTAGCAAGTATCAAAATGGCATCTTGTATTTACAAATACTCTTAGCCTTAGTCATCACAAGCAATGATCAACCGGCTATTGAGCGGATTAAACATCAAATAAACGTTTTACTGGATAAAAAAGAGCAAGGAGGTTATTTTACCTTGCAGTAAAATTAAGCTAGGTAGCCCGATCGTCTAGGGGTAACGCGATTGATTGCGCCCGTTACCTCTCCCACATCACCGTACATGCCGTTTTTCCTCGTTCCCAAACTCCGCTTGGAAATGCAAGGTTTAGAAGCTCTGCTTCATGTTGATTTGATATGTTTATCTGCCCCCCTATCAATAACGCTAACCCATTGATATTTTTAAATTAACCCTTATACTATCTGATTCATATAATTTAAGCGGCAAACTATCATGGCACTAGCACAAGACGATATAGAGCAAATTCAAAACATTGTTCAACAAGCCATTAATAACAGCCCTGAACTAAAAAATTCGAATGTTCGTTATGAACTGGATTTACGCGAACGCACGATTCGTGTCGAGGAAGAGCTGAAACACCAACGTGAATTAATGATCCAAGGCTTTGCGCAAATGGATAAGCGTTTTGAGCAAGTGGACAAGCGTTTCGAGCAAGTCGAAAAACGTTTTGAGCAGGTCGATAAACAGTTTACTGAAATGGGCAGACGCCTTGACCGCTTTATGTTTTGGTCTTTAGGCATTACTATTTCCAGCGCTATTTTTGTGGTGAATTACCTAAAATAAACCCTCGTTGCCAAACTCTGTTTGGGAATGCATGGCTTAGAAGCTCTGCTTGGTGTTGATTGGATATATTTATCTGACTCCCCTATCAATAACGCTAACACATTGATATTTTTAAATTAACCCTTATACTATCTGATTCATATAATTTAAGCGGCAAACTATCATGGCACTAGCACAAGACGATATAGAGCAAATTCAAAACATTGTTCAACAAGCCATTAATAACAGCCCTGAACTAAAAAATTCGAATGTTCGTTATGAACTGGATTTACGCGAACGCACGATTCGTGTCGAGGAAGAGCTGAAACACCAACGTGAATTAATGATCCAAGGCTTTGCGCAAATGGATAAGCGTTTTGAGCAAGTAGACAAGCGTTTCGAGCAAGTGGAAAAACGTTTCCAACAAAACCAAGAGGAGATGAATAAACGTTTTGAACAGGTTGATAAGCGTTTTGAGCAAACCCAAGAAGAGATGAATAAACGTTTTGAACAGGTTG
>JACUUF010000161.1 GCA_014859465.1 Methyloprofundus sp. | reverse complement strand
CGAATTTGGACTCAATATTTACACATGATTACAGATTTAACCCACTACCAACTAATGAAATGGTTTCTGTGCGACCATGCATTTCAAAGTTTAGTTTGCCTTCGCAAGCTAACCAGCCTAGGCCACGCTGTAAATCATTTTTGCTTAAGTTTGTTTCTGTGCTAATTTTATTGGCACTTGACGGGCCGTTGTCATTTAAAAATTTCCAGATTATACCGGCAGAATTTCCAATTGAATCACTCATAGTTACACCTTATTAAGATAGAAAATAGAAAATTAATTATTCGTTTGCTCAGGAAGAACAATGTTAAGTTCTAGTGTCTCTTGTTCGTCGTCACTATCAAAGTTGATGGAGATAGCATCTTGATCAACTTTAATATATTTCTGTATAACTTTTAATAGTTCTTGCTGTAACGCAGGCAGATAAGAGGGTTGGTTTCGTGTATTTCTTTCATGTGCAATGAGGATTTGTAAGCGTTCCTTTGCAACTTTAGCAGAGTTGGGTTTAGTGGTTTTAAAGTAATCAAGTAAGCTCATGATTAACTCCTAAATAGGCGTCCAAAGAGGCCTTTTTTTTCTTCATCGATAAATCTGTGCGGCTTGTCTTCACCTAAATAACGGTCAACAATATCAGCGTAGGCTTGTCCTGCATCGCTATTTTCATCAAGAATAACTGGCTCACCAGCATTCGATGCACTAAGTACTGATTGTGATTCGGGAATAACGCCCAGCAGATGTAAAGAAAGGATGTCTTGTACATCCTCAACACTTAACATGGCGCCTAATTTAACTCGCTTAGGGTCGTAACGGGAGAGTAAAAGGTATTCTTTTATTGGTTCTTCACCAAGTTCTGCGCGTTTTGATTTGCTTGATAGAATGCCTAGCATGCGGTCTGAATCACGTACTGATGAGACTTCAGGGTTTGTTACAACAAAGGCATCATCAGCAAAATACATAGCTAGATTTGCGCCGCGTTCAATACCTGCCGGTGAGTCGCAGACGATGTATTTAAAGGTTTTTGACAATTCTTCTAGTACTTTGCCTACGCCTTCTTTAGTTAATGCATCTTTGTCACGCGTTTGAGACGCGGGAAGGATATACAGCTGGCTACAGCGCTTATCTTTAATTAAAGCTTGGTTTAGCGTTGCTTCGTCATTAATAACATTTACAAAGTCATAAACAACGCGGCGTTCACAGCCTAAAATAAGGTCTAAGTTACGTAGACCGACATCAAAATCAATAACAGCTGTTTTGTGTCCTTTTTTAGCAAGTCCCATGGCAATTGCGGCACTGGTGGTGGTTTTACCCACTCCGCCTTTTCCAGATGTTACAACGATAATTCTAGCCAATGGATTGTCTCCTAAATATTTTTGATAATTAATGCTTGGTTATTTAGATAAATTTGTACCGGTGTATTACGGTTTGATTCATCTAAGTCTTCGCTGATACGGTAATTTCCTGCCACAGAGACTAATTCGGCCTGTAAGTCTGAGCAGAAAATTTGAGCACTTTCATCGCCTTGTACGCCAGCTAAAGCGCGGCCTCTTAACGTGCCATAAATATGTATATTACCTTCCGCCATGACTTCAGCGCCAGCGCTGACTTGGGTAATGATAATTAAATCACCTTTAACATAGACGCGTTGGCCGGAGCGTATAGGTTGATTGATGATTGTACTGGTAATGGTGGTGCTTACCACTGGTTCAGGTATTTTTTGTGTAGATATTTCTACTTTCGCGGGTGCTTCTTGTTTGGAGCTGCTTGTGCTGTTTTGTGCCGCCATAATAGGCAGCATTAAATCTTTAGCATCTTGATGTTGCCCGGCCGTTCCTCCTCTGACGCCAATGGGGCGCATACCTGAGTTACGAATTGCGTCAACCAGTAAGGCAAGGTTCAAGTCTTGGTCTTGTAGCATACTGAGATCAAGTAATAGCGATGAATTGGTAAAGAATTCAGGAGCTTGTTTTATTTTTTCGCGTAGTTGATGAGTAATTACATTGATATCAGTACTAAATAAATTTAGTACTGGAATGGTAATTACGCCACTTTTGAATTCAAAAGCAGGTGAACTTGCAGCAGTGGCTTGGGGGTCTGTGGACATGGCTTATAAAAAATTACCTTACTAATGGTTTGATTCTATCATTGCTTCTTAAAAAAAACACGCAACCAAACAAAATAGTTTTATTTCTTAAAGGACTCGTAAAATTGATGAATAAAGTTGCCCACAAAACCTGTGGGTAACTTTATTAATAAGATTGGGGAAAAGTTATCTAGGACTTGGGTTTAGTGTGCCTGCTTTGATTATTAGAAAAAACAACGGAAAAATTTATCTTATAAAGCAGGGTGTTATCTTGTGTTAGGTTTTTGGCAATGGCATCATATATTTTGTGCGTTAATACGCACTTGTGTGCAGGTGTTTGAAAAATCATTCAGGCTTGATAAATTTTAAGGTCATGCGGTCACTTTCCCCAATAGCGATAAAGCTTGTTTTGTTTGTTTCTCCACCTTTTAAGGCAGGCGGCAGCGACCAGACTCCGTGAGGGTGAGTATGCGTATCTTTTGGGTTGGCATTTATTTGAGATGTAGTAACCAGCTTGAAACCTGCTTGGTTTGCTAGCTGAATGACATAAGCTTCAGTAACGTAACCCGAGAGAGCTGCAAGGTCTTGTTTGGTGTCGGCAGGATTGCGATGCTCTACTACGCCTAATATTCCACTTGGCTTCAAAGCTTGATACATAATTTTAAAAGCTTTTTCAGCTTGGCCACTTTTCATCCAGTTGTGTACATTGCGAAAAGTGAGAATTCGGTCAGCCGAGTTATTAGGTGCAATTTTTAGTTGGCCTGAGGTTTCGAGAGTAGTGGTGATTACTTGGCCATAGACTTCAGGATTGGTAGCGAGCTTTTGTTTGAATTGCGCTAAGCTTTTGACAAAGTAAGGAGTGCTTGAGTTTTCGTCAAAGTGAGCGGCGTACAATTTTCCCTGATCTTTTAAGTAGGGTGCTAGAATTTCTGTGTACCAAGCCTGGCCGCCTGGCCATATTTCGACCACGGTCATGTTCGGCTGAAGCTCGAAAAACTCTAGTGTTTCTTCTGGGTGTCTGTAAATGTCTCGGGCTTTATGTTCTGCAGAGCGGTGTGAACCATTGATCGCTTTTTGTAATGCGTTTGTCTCTGCGAAGCTATTAAGGCTTAATGCTAGTAAAGCCAGTAGAGTGATTTTTTTATGCATATTATTGTGCCTTATTAATAAGTTGATACAGGCTGACGCTGGCTAAACCGATAAAGGCAACGAAAGTCCATCCGGGTATGCTGATCTCTAAAAATGTCCATAAAATATCAGCGCATTCGCCTGTGCCGTTGACCATCAGTTTGAGTGTATCAGTTAATGGAAAATTTTCAAAAATATAGGAAAGTCCAGGACTGCATTCGGGTACTTCATCTGGAGGGAGATTTTGCAGCCAGACGTGGCGTGCGGAAATGGCCGAACCTGCTAAAGCAAATAATGCACCGAGAATCGCGTATATCTGGACGCCTTTTTGGGCCGGGTTATGTAGCGCGGCAATAAGAAAAGTTATGCCCGTTATTAAGATGGCAATACGTTGCGAGATACATAAAGGGCAGGGCTCTAATTCTTCGATGAATTGAAAATATGCGCCTATAGCCAGCAAGGTAAAGCAAGCGATAAAACCGAGGAAAAACCATGTTCTGGGTCTAAATTGCATCATTCAATAACTCCTATTTTTTTTTTAAAATTTTTAATATCTCGACTAGGGCCAAGTACCACTAAGATGTCGCCTGCATCGAGCACATGGTCTTGCTTTCCTAAGGAGAAGTATAATTTCTCGCCGAGCTCTTTATCGACGACGCCAATTAAAAAGAGATTATATAACTCATTTAAGTGTAATTCGCTAATAAGCGTATTGTCTAAGCAAGAATTTTCAGGGATGAGGACTTCTGCCATATTTAAATCAGCACGGCCGAAAACAGCTTCATCTAAAACCCAGGTAATACTGGGTTTAGTGAGTAATTGATAGGCTTTCTTACTGCATATTTCAAACGGATCAATAATTTTATTAGCGCCTGCCGCCAATAATTTTTCAGCGGATTCGGGCTGATTAACCACAGAGATTATTTTAAGTTTTTGATCTAGTACACGAGCAGAAAGTGATAAAAATACATTTTCTGAATCGGACTCTAAAAAGCAAAAAAGCGTTTCAACTGAAGAGCCAATGCCAAGTGTTATAAGGTCATCATCTTGACGGTAGTCCATTAATTGAGCTGGTAATTCTTTGTGCAGTGCTTGTTCTATTTTTACTGGATCAGCATCTAAAATGATCAATTTATGTTCTTTTTGGCTAAGTTGGTAAATCAGCTCAAAAGACATATTGTTATAACCAAAAATTGCAATGAGTTTATCGCTCATAATGAGTGCTCTAGTGTTTTTTGTAGTCGACTGGTGATAATTAAGTCGTGTAAATGCTCAATGCCCAGATGCCGACCTAATAAAACCAAAATGTCACCTTCATAGAGTATAAAGTTAGGGTCTGGGTTGAAGTAAAAGTGTTGGTTGCGTAATTTATAGCGATTTCTGCGTTTTGCATGAATCGGGTTTTCACTAATCACGCCAATGAGACGAGTTTTATACTGATTAAAATTTGCTTCTTCTAAGGTCATGCCCGTGAGAAAGCAGTCTTTGCATACGCTTAGTGTTTCCATTTGTATGTCTTGCTGACCATGAAGAATGCCGTGTATTGCTTCGAATGCCACAGGATGTCCAATATATTCCGCCGCTAAAAGACCGGCAATATTAAATGACTGGACAACATGATTTGCACCCGCTTGGCGCATTTTTTTTGCATTCTCTTCGTGATTGGCGCGTGAAATGATGGTGATGTCTGGATTTAAATAGCGACTAGTCAGTGTGATATAAACGTTTGTTATATCATTATCTGTTGTACATAAAACGGCTTTAGCGCCATTATTTATCCCTGCTTGTTCTAGTGTAGAATTTCTGCTCGCATCATCAAATAATGCGATATAACCTTTTTGTTTGGCGAGGGCAAGGTGCTGTTCGTTATTGTCTATGATGACAAAATGATCTTTATTTGCGTATAGTTGCAGAGCAATGTCCTGGCCTACACGGCCAAAGCCACAAAGAATCGTTGTGTCGGTGAGTTTTTCAATGCGAGCTTTAATTCTCTCTTCCTGGAATTCGTGCATTTTTTCATTGAAAGCCGCGACGATAATTGAAGTGAAAAAGGCAAGAACCCCTAATCCGGCGATAATGAGCGCGCCAGTTACTAAGCGCCCACCTATGGTTACCGGAGTTATGTCGCCATAGCCTACGGTTGATACGGTGACAATTGCCCAATAAAAAGCATCGTAAAGATCGTTTATTTTGCCGCCCATATTAGGGTTTTCGAACATATAAATGGCAGTACTGGCAATGAAAATCAAGAAACTCATAAAAACGGCCAGTGTCGTCAGTTCAAAGCGTTTATTTTTTAGTACGCCAGTGAACATTTGCATGCTTTGAGAGTAGCGAAATAACTTCAATAAACGAAAAATCAAGAAAATTCGTAGAATACGTAATGGTCTGTAGCTTGGCAGTATAGCTAGTAGGTCAATAATGGCGCTGGGGGAAAAAAGATAGCTGAGTTTGTTGGCAATAACTAGGCTCAAGACTTTATGTAAATGAAAAGGCGTACCTAAGTATTCGGTTTTTTCATGCTGTTTGATAATTAGGTTATGTATGTCAGAGTATAGCCAGCCACGTAACAGATATTCACAGATAAACACGGTGACTACAAAGTTTTCAAATAAAATCGCCCATGCTGATCTTTTATGCTCAATTTCATAAAGTAGCAGGGATACGCTGCTGATAACTAGCACGATCATGAAAAAATCAAAGTACGATTTGATTTTGCTTTGTGGATTTTGTAATAAGTCGTAGAAAAACCCCTTTACGCTTTGATAGTGCGCTGAGGTTTTTAGACTGTAAGCAATATAAAGGATTAGGCGGGTTAGCATAAGAGAGAGGTACTCAAAAGGGGCTTGGTGTTATTGCTAAGTAACAAAAGTTTAGTTGTTATCCACGCTTAGTCAATTCTTAGATTTAGGTGAATAATTTTGTTTTTTATAAAAATTTGCTTAACTGTCTTAATGCTTGGCCGCGATGACTTAATTGATTTTTTCTGCTCGCAGGTAATTCGGCTGAGCTACAATTTTCTGTGGGAACCCAGAATACGGGGTCGTAACCAAAGCCGTTTGTGCCTTGAGCCTTAGGTAGAATGATGCCTTCCCAGTGCGCTTGGGTAATAATCGGGTAAGGATCATTGGCATGGCGCATTAACACGATAACGCAAATAAAACGAGCTGTTCGTTGTGCTTCGGGAATGTCTTTCATGTTTTTAAGTAATTTTTGGAGATTTTCTTGATCATTGGCTTGCAAGCCTGCAAAGCGAGCGGAAAGAACGCCTGGTGCACCATTTAATGCGTCAACGACTAAGCCTGAGTCATCCGCAATGGCAGGTAAATTGCTGTGTAATGCGGCATTTCTTGCTTTAATGATGGCATTTTCAATAAACGTACCGCCTGTTTCTTCAGCTTCTTCGATATTAAATTCTTGCTGCGTCACTATTGTGTAATCATTTAAAAGAGCTTGAATCTCTTTAATTTTTCCTTTGTTGCCGCTAGCTAAGACGATTTTTTGAGAATGAGGGAATAACATGTCTAATTATTAAGGGTAGTGTGTTGCTCTGTATGCCGAATAGTAGCGGATACAACGTTTGTAGTACCAATCTTACAAACGTTGTGCGTTACTTTACTGGTGATCTGCTAAGGCAGCAGATTGCTTAGCTAATAAATCGGCAATGCCAGATTTAGCTAGCTCTAGCATGGCGTTAAGTTCTTCTTGACGGAAGGCGTGCCCCTCTGCCGTGCCCTGAACTTCAATAAAAGCTGCTGCGTCATTCATGACTACATTCATATCTGTTTCTGCATTGCTGTCTTCTTTATAGTCTAAATCCAGAACTGGCGTGCCGTTATAAATACCCACTGAAATTGAGGCAACTTGTCCATGTATCGGATTTTTTTTTATTTTCTTTTGCTTCAGCATTTTTTCTACCGCAATAGAAAGTGCGACAAAACCGCCTGTAATCGATGCGGTGCGCGTTCCACCGTCAGCTTGAATAACATCACAATCGATAGTGATGGTGTATTCGCCAAGAGCTGATAAATCAACTGCTGCACGCAGTGACCTGCCGATAAGGCGTTGGATTTCTTGCGTTCTGCCACCTTGTTTGCCTTGGCTAGCTTCTCGGCCCATACGCGTGTGTGTTGAGCGAGGTAGCATACCATATTCTGCGGTTACCCATCCTTGGCCCTTGCCTTTTAAGAAGCGTGGAACTCTGCTTTCAACGCTTGCAGTGCACAGGACGCGTGTTTCTCCGAATTCAACTAAGACAGATCCCTCGGCGTGTTTGGTGAATCCACAGGTAAATTTAACTTCTCTAAGTTGCTCAGGCGTACGTCCGCTAGGTCTCATGATTATCTCTATAAATTAAAAAGAGGTAGAGTATAACTCATTAAGTTAGTAGGCGTAGCTAGAGAGGTGTGTCTTTGCGTAGTAGAAGGACGGTATCAGTGGCGAATTGTCTATATCGAT
>JACUUF010000160.1 GCA_014859465.1 Methyloprofundus sp. | reverse complement strand
AGTTTTTGTGGGTGGTGGGGAGTCGGAGTAAGTTTAATTATGAAGGAATTGTGCCGGTGAATACCACCCAGAAAGAGTTGAAACAGTTTTATGACAGTGAGACTTGGAATATGCTGGATGTGATTAATTATGCTTCTGCGATAGCGGGCTTGTTTCATGATTTTGGCAAAGCAAACGTTTTATTTCAGGCAAAGTTAAATCCAAATAAGAAAACTAATAAATTTGAGCCCTATCGCCATGAATGGGTTTCGCTAAGATTGTTTCAAGCTTTTGTTGGGAACAAGAATGATGGTGAATGGCTGGATGCACTAGCAAATACTATTTCAACCTCCGACTTTAATAATGTATTTCGTGATGGCGATGACATGGATGGCAGTGTGTCTGATAATCATCCGCTGCTTAATTTACCTTCATTGGCTCAGCTAGTTGCGTGGTTAATTTTATCCCACCACAAGTTACCCTTAATTCCAGCATGGAAAGAGGGTATTGTGGCGAAGGCAAAGTTTGAAGATATTAAACAGTGGCTTGCGAAGAATTTTGATGCATATTGGAACTCTTACAACTGCAAGGATGCTGAGCAAAAACAGTTTTTAAATGACAATTGGAATTTTGAAAATGCCCTGCCAGTTCAAAGTATGCAATGGCGATCGAACGCATCAATTATTGCTTCAAAAGCTAAAACAGTGCTTCGACCATATATGATTGAATCTAGGGATTGGCTTAACCATCAGCTTTTCACCACTCATATGGCCAGACTTTGTCTAATGATGGCTGACCACCATTATTCAGCTTTGGATAACGTAACTGATGAATGGCGAAACCCCAACTATAAGGTATATGCCAATACTAATCGGGAGACTAATCAATTAAAACAGCAGCTTGATGAGCATTTAATTGGTGTGGCGCACCACGCACAGCGAATAACAAATGCCCTGCCAAAGCTAAACCGCACATTGTCTCAGCTCACAGATAATGCTTTCTTATCAACAAAAGTCGCAAAAATACACAAAGAGAATTTCGGTTGGCAAGATGAAGCAAAAAAATTGGCGCATCAAGTTGGTAAAAACACGCTGAAACAGGGTTTCTTTGGTATAAATATGGCGTCTACCGGAAAGGGCAAAACACTCGCCAATGCCAAAATTATGTATGCTTTAGGTGAGGAGGTTGGCCGTAAAAGGTTCAGTGTCGCATTAGGGCTTCGCACTTTAACATTGCAAACAGGCCGGGAGTTTCGGGAAAAGTTAGAACTTAACGATGAACAACTTGCTATAGCTGTTGGCGGTATTGCGGTAAAAGAATTATCCGAAAATGCCCTATTTAAACAAACAGAAGATGATCAAAAGCAAACAACCGGAAGCGAATCGCAAGATGAATTTTTAGATCCGGATCTCTTTATTGATTACAGCGGCTCGTTGCAAGATCACAGTTTAAACGAGTGGACTAAAAGTAACAGTCGTCTACAAAAGCTACTGGAAGCACCAGTATTAACCTGCACTATTGATCATTTAATGCCAGCCTGCGAAGGCACTAAAGGTGGTAAGCAGATTGGGCCAATGCTTCGATTATTAACGTCTGATCTGGTGTTAGACGAACCAGATGATTTTGGTTTGGAGGACTTGCCTGCACTGTGTCGCTTAGTGCATTGGGCCGCTATGTTGGGCTCTCGGGTTCTACTCTCAACCGCCACTATGCCACCGGCATTAACATTTGCCCTGTTTCAGGCT
Source organism: Methyloprofundus sp. (assembly GCA_014859465.1). Classification (GTDB taxonomy): domain Bacteria; phylum Pseudomonadota; class Gammaproteobacteria; order Methylococcales; family Methylomonadaceae; genus Methyloprofundus. The sequence goes on along the minus strand of JACUUF010000160.1, from coordinate 5,979 downwards.
TATCAAGCTGGCTGGAAAGAATATGCAAAAGCCAATATCCAAAATTATGATGGCCAAATAGTATGTGCATGGTTTAATGAATTTGGCTCTCAAGAGGGGCAATTTCATACTTTTGAATTATTTAAAGATGCACATAACAAGTTCGTTAAGAATCGAGTAAAAGCGCTTTACGAGCAAGTCAAGAAATCTAAACCTCAGCGATTGGGTGATATTGTTACTGTTAATTGTCAGAGCGATATTCCCATTGCGGCTAATTTAGCCCAGAACATTCAAACTAGCATAATAAAACTGCATCAAGTACATCAGCAAAGTCACGAGGGCAAAACAGTATCCATTGGCTTGGTACGCATGGCCAATATTAATCCATTGGTTGCAGTTGCTAGAGAGTTATTAAAGCATGATGCACCAGAAAATACGTGTATTCATTACTGTGTTTATCATAGTCGTTTTCCCCTTGCGATACGGTCTTATATTGAAGAGCAGCTCGACACGATTTTAGCTCGCCAAGATCCGCACGCTATTTTTAAACATGAAAATATTAAAAATATACTGAATGCACATCCGCAACAGCACCATATTTTTGTGGTGTTAGCTTCTCCCGTGGCGGAAGTAGGGCGCGATCATGACTATGACTGGGCGATTATTGAACCTAGCTCCATGCGCTCAATTATACAAATTGCTGGGCGGGTTTTACGGCATCGCAATAAAACGCCGGAACAAGCAAATGTCCTTCTGCTCAGTAAAAACTACAAAGCGCTTGCTGGAAAAGCACTTTGCTACGAACGCCCCGGCTTCGAATCTAAAGAGCTGACATTAGCTCAGCATGACTTAGAGAGTATTTTAAATTCATCGCAATATCAGCAGATTAATGCAGTTGAACGCATCATCTTACCCGCTCAATATAATAAAACAAAAGACGGTAAGTATATGAATTTAATAGAACTAGAGCATAAGTCACTGGCCCTACAATTATTCGGAGGAAACGAACCGGCAAATATATGGTGGCAAAGCGCACCTTATTGGTGTGGAGAAGTACAACGTCAACAACGGTTTCGTAATTCAAAAAAAGATGAAGCGTATTATCTTTGGCTTACCGATGAGTACGGCAAATCTTGTTGGAAGTGGAAAAATGAACAAGTCTATCCACCAAAGTTTGGTGAAGCACTAATAGACATCAAAACCATACATGAAAATGAGATCGAACTAGGGAGCGGTAGCCAATTTTGGTTTGATCTAAGCGCACAAACGATTTATTCCAAATTGGCAGGAGATTTTAATGTTGATTATAAAGAAGTCAGCATGCGTTTTGGCGAGGTGCGAATAACACAATACAACAGTAACCAACAAGAATATTGCTACCACCCAAATTTTGGGATTTATCAAGAAATAGGATATTAGATATGGCTGAAGAAATGAGCGAACTACAAACTTGGGATGACGTAATTATTGACTTTTTGGCCGGAAAGAAGAGCGCCGAAGAAGAAAAGTACATTAAAGATGAAGTTAAGAAGATAGCTGAGATTTACAAGCGGCAAAATTACTACGGCGAAGAATCTATAGCGGTCTTATTTGATCCTAAAAAAAGTAAAAAGGAGAAATCACAATTAGCGGTAGATTTTCAGCGAGAAAAACTTCAAGAAATTTTGTTGTTGGAACAGAAACCTGAAGATTTGGATGTCACTAAATTGAGTGAGGACTATGCAAGAAAATGTGCTGACATTGAGAATAAATACGCAGCTAGTGGCTGGATAACTAAAGCAGCAAAGGATGCAACTAGTGTAAGTTTTGCTACACATGTTGCAAAGCTCACTCATTCAAAAATAGACAGTCCGTCTCTTTATGACAGTGTTATATCTGTTAAAACAGATATTATAACAACCGCAAGTTTAACTGAAAAAGCGATAGATGGGGCTGTTGCTGGCAATCAGTTCGCTCCTGTTTTTCAATTCTTAGAATTAGAATTGAATGGGCGTAAGTTAGCTGCTGAATTTGCAAATGACAGCTGTCAGGCTTTACATTTTTTTGCAAAAGATGGTCAAGAACTAGCGCTTTGGAACGCTAATTTTAAAAATGTGTTGGCAGGAGATAGTCCAAGTACTCATGCTTTAGCGAAGCAGGTTTATTTTCCAATACTATTAAACAAAACAAATGAATCTGACTCGTATCACTTGTTATGCCATATGAAATCTTCTTCATTAGCCCATGCTATTTACAATAAAGTATTTGATGAGAGCCAGAAAGCACCAAAAGATTTGCGTAGTAAGGGCAAATATTCGGAATACCCCGTATTTTCATTTGTCGCAAATGCCCGATTAAGTGTAACTGCTAGCAACCACAGTAACGCCTCTCAACTGAATGGGAAAAGAGGTGGAAAGCTTCACTTATTTTCAACTCAACCACCAACCTGGCAAAGCCAACTAAAGCCTCCGCTATATAAAAAATCATTGTTTGATAATTTCTCCCATCCAAGTATCAAGTTAGAGGTTGATTATCTGCGGGAATATTTATTGCGTTTTGAGCGTATAGAGTTAAGTGTTAAAAATCCACATCGCCGCAAATGGATAGAAAAATGGGTAGCGAATATTATTGATGAACTTTTAAATTATGCCGCAACTATTCAAGCTCTTCCTGCCGGTTGGTCAGATACTGAGAACAGTAAATTAAAACTTGAACATCAATATTTTCTGGATCCTCATCGTGATGATGAAGCTTTTCAAAATTTACGTAAAGGGAGTGGCTGGCAGTCGGTGATATGTAGTGATTTTTCCCAATGGTTGAATCGCAGGTTAGTCGGTAAAGATAAAAAATTCACACCGCAAGCCGAACACACACGATTATGGGCATCATTACTAGAAGATCCCCTTAGGGAATATAACGAGATGATCGAAGCCAGTAGTAAACATTATCTGCTTAAGGAGGAAGTATGAACCAGTATTTGTTGCTTAATCGCATAGAGGTGCAAAATGCCAATGCTATTGCGGGCTTTACTTGGGGCTTTCCTGCCATCACCCATTTCTTAGGTTTTAGCCATAACTTGTCTCGCAAACTTCACAAGGCAGGTTTTGATGGTATTGACTTATCTGGCTGCGCGGTAATCGCACATCAGCACAAAGTACATACCTACGGGCCATCTTATGCGGTCGGATTCACTCAAAGCCGAAACCCTCCCTATTTAGCGTCACATGATAAAGCCTCAACACCACCCGTTATAGAAGAAGGCAAAATGAACATGACGGTATCATTGCTAATCGCTTGTAATGGAAATATCGGTAATCGGCAAGACGCTTTTCTGAAATGGCTAGAAAAAACCTGTTTTTTACAGCGTTTGGCTGGTGGCACAATTTTGAAAATAGGCAGTGTTGAGTTATGCAATATTGATGATGATATTGCGCTTAGATCTCTAAAGCGTAAGTTACTGCCCGGTTTTGTGCTTAAAGATCGGGCTGATTATCTGATCGATCATTTTAAGCAATTACGACAAGATGATAATGAGGCTGAATTGCTAAATGCCTGGTTGGATTTTGTTGCTTTGAAACAAAAAGCTCGTCCTCAATCAGATTTAATCAGTCAGCATCTAATTAACATGGTGAAAAATAACGTCGATGAAAATTTAAGCGAATTGCTGACAGTATGGAATAGACATCTATCAAGCCCTTACCAAGAAAATGAGGTTCCAGAATTGCTAAAGCACTATTTTGAGAACCTTGATAGGAATGAACCCAGCAAAAAACTGTTAGAACAATGGAGTAATTATTGTTCACCCACTGAAGAAACAATGGCTGACTGGCAATATGTACCCAAACCAAATACCGGTTACTTAGTGCCCATAATGATTGGCTACAAAGCTATTTCTGAGCTATACCAAAACCACGAAGTTGACAATACCCGTGACAATGAAACCCCCGTTTGTTTTGTTGAATCGGCTCATAGCATAGGTGAATGGTTAAGCATTCATCGTCTAAAAACGGCCCAAGCAATCAGCGAAAGTGTTTGGTACTACCACCATGAAGAGCATTGGTATCTGTGTAAGCAAGAGAAGCTAAATCATGCCGATACAACCGAAGATGAGATTGTTACTGAAAACCCAAATTCTGATTTTTACTAACCAATACATTAAAAACATTTAATAAAACAAGGAATACTAGAATGAGTAAAACTATAGAACTACCTAGCTTATTAGCTTTTGATCGCAAGCTTGAAACATCAGATGCACTAATGTTCGCAGGAAATTGGCAGAACATTGGAAATGACGACGCCACTTGGCGGAAAATAGCGATAACCAAGCGCTATAACCGATCTACTCAAAGTGCTTATGGCATTGATGATGCAAAAAAATCTGAACCTAATCCTGTTGCATCTGACAGTGACGATGCCAATTTGCCTCATGATAACGACACCTTGAAAGTTATGTTCAGTACGCGAATTATTGGCAATATTGGTTTGCCTTTCGCATGTAATGAGCCTTCTTTTGAAGAATTGCTGAGCAATAAAGTCAATGAGTTTAAGGAGCAAGACAAATTAGAAACCTTGGCTTATCGCTATGCCTACAATATTGCGAATGGTCGATTCTTATGGCGTAACCGCGTATGCGCTGAAAGCGTTAAAATTGAAGTCTATCAGGGTGAAGAAGATGAGCCTTTAAAATTTGATGCTCATGCATTTTCTTTGCAAAATTTTGATAAGAATAATGTTGATTCCGACTTAGTAAAACTTACCAAAATAATTCAATCAGGATTGAATGCACAGGACGATTTCACGCTTCTTAAGGTAATCGCTTATGTCAAACTCGGCAATGGTCAGCATGTTTTCCCGTCACAAGAAATGAATATGGGTGAAAAAGGAAAAGTACTTTTTCAACTTGATGGATGCGCTGCCGTTCACAATGTGAAAATTGGCAACGCCTTACGCACTATAGATAATTGGTATACCGATAATGCGGAATTCCCCATCGCGGCAGAACCTTATGGAGCCGTAACTCAAAGAGGGCAGGCTTACCGAAAAAGTGAAAATGATTTATATACGCTGATAAAAAATTGGCTTAATGAAAAAGAGATAACTAGCGATGATAAAAACTTCATCGTAGCAAATTTAATCAGGGGCGGTTTATTCCAAGGTGACAGTAAAAAGAAAAAGGGCTAATGATATGAACTATTATCTTGATATAACCCTTTTGCCAGATGCCGAAGCTAACCTTGGTTTTCTTTGGCAAAAGATATTTCAACAAGTACACATCGCCTTGGTGGACAATAAAGTAGCTGACAATGAATCCGCTATTGCACTTTCAATTGTTAATTATGGCGACAAGGACTTTCCTTTAGGCAATAAGCTACGTTTATTAGCCAAGAACGAGGAGGCATTACAAAAGTTAGATATTAATCATTGGCTCAATCGACTGAGTGATTATTGTCATATTAAGCCGATTAAACCTGTTCCAACCGATGTCACACAATATGCTTGTTTTAAACGCAAAGCTGTTAAGTCCATCGAAAAAAAGGCACAACGCAGAGCGGCGCATTTAAACAAACCCTATAAAGAGGTTTTAGCTTATTTGCTTGAGGAGGGACGATCAAAAAAATCTGCATTGCCCTTTATTAATATCGAAAGCCAGGAGACCAAAAAACGGGTCGATCAAGCAGTGTCATGTCGGTTTTTTCTTTTCATTGAGCAGTTACTTTTTGAAGCACCTATAGCAGGTAAATTTGACTGCTACGGCCTGTCAAAAACAGCAACCGTCCCCTTGTTTTAAAGCGAACACTAGGTTGTAGCAACACGCTACAACCTAGTGAGATAATTAACTATGCATCTCGCAACCGATCTAAAGACAACTCAAATGTGAGTGATTAGATTAGTTATATAGTGATGCCCATGTTTTAGTAGCTGTGGGCACAAGAATTGCTTAAAGATTATTGGGATTGAAAATAGAGCATTTTGACCAAAGTTTTTTAAGCTCTTTAACAATATATAAAAATCAACAAGTTA
>JACUUF010000159.1 GCA_014859465.1 Methyloprofundus sp. | reverse complement strand
GACTTAATGATAGATCAACAAAAATCCACTTTAAATCGTAAAATTTGCATTGCCCGCCATGCTTGGCTGGACCTTTTTTTGTATAAGTTCTTTTATTATTAACCACTTACTGTAATGATTTTAGTTAAAACAAGTTAAAATATTTTAAAACAGTGAACAGCAAAGAAAAATTTAAAAAATTCCAGATAAAGAAAATTTTTAGGTGTTTTTCTAAGCGTTAAAGAAATAAAAAAGACAAGCTGTGCAAGTTAGTTTCAGACGAAAATTTGCTTAAATATGCGATAATGCAATAAGCATGGAAAATAACAATCATAGTGTAATGAACGTAAAAAAATACTTGGGTGATCTGAATGGCGGAGGGTTATTAATAGCAGAAACTCGCATCATCTGTGAAATACAGCTTAAAAATTTATCCGTAGATGAGTGGAAAAAACTTGTTGTCGATGAAAATGTATTACAAAAAAAATCACCTCAAACAGCACTACGTTTTGCCAATGTGATTCGTAAGCGACTGGAAGTGATGGGTAAGCCTTTTTCTCAGTTATTACTAGATGTTTCAGAACGAGCTTATATTCAATTGTTAATGGCAGCCTTTATGATTCAATCACCTGTCATAGTTGATTTTATGCGAGAATATTTAGCTGAAGCGCGAAGAACTTATAAGCCTGATATTGCTAATGATGCTTGGATCAGCTTTATTGATGATCGAATAAAAGTAATTCCTGAGTTAGCTTCTTATTCAGAGTCTACACTTAAGAGAATGGGAAGTAATGTAATCAAAGCATTAGTAGATACTGGTTATTTAAAATCAACTCGGCAGCGCCAAATTCAAGCTGTTTATCTACTACCAGAAGTTAAAGAACTGTTAATTAATATCAATAAACAGGAAGTAATAGACGTAATGGAGTGCACTCAATAATGTCTCAACAAACAGAGAAAGCCCTTCAAGCTCGGCTTGATTTAGTTCTTGAGCGAATAGAAAACCCTAAATTTTTAAAGAATGATGGATTAGGCAACGAAGTTGGCTTCTGGATTTTTGACTATCCCGCACAACATGAATTAATAGTTCGTGAAAACCTTGAACACATAATAAATAAACTCAAAAAACACGACCATCATTTTGAGCATATCAACATCTTCCAAATTCTGATTGATATGCTGGAGTCACGAAACCTGTTAGACCGAACCTTTAAACGAGAGAAAGAGGTCGGGACAGATGCATTGCGTAAAACGTTAGCGGGTCCGCTCAGTCAGGATAAGGTTGCCAAGTTTATTGCTGATGTACTTTTAAAAAACAGAAGTGATTCTGAATCCCTAGATTTTGTTATTCTTTCAGGCTTAGGTAATGCGTGGCCTTTAGTCCGTGGACATGAATTGCTCAGTGCTTTACAGGATGTTATGGGAACTACGCCATTAATCCTTTTTTATGCTGGTGAATACAGTGGTCAAGATCTACACCCTTTCGGCATGATCGAATCAAGAAATTATTACCGAGCATTCAAGCTTGTTCCTGAAGATGGCAATAACAACAAACACAAGGCAGTATAAGACACATTATGATAGTTGAAGAAATCTTTACCAAGCAACTGACCCGTAATATTAATGGTGTTGTCAAAGCCGAGCAGATGGATAATGACAGTGTTTATGTCGAATTAGATGAATATGTAGTCACTCAAGAATTAGACCGACATTTCAGGGAATTCTTTGAAGCTTATTTGCCATCATGTAATGATAAATTCAATCCTAACACTAAAATGGGTGTATGGATTAAAGGTTTCTTTGGTTCGGGTAAATCACATTTCCTAAAAATCCTGTCTTATCTTATTGAAAATAGAGAAGTCGAAAAAGACGGAGAGACACGTAAAGCCTTCGAGTTTTTCAAAGAAAAAATTACCGATGCAATGCTCATCAGCGATATACATAGTGCGATTAATAAAGAAGCAGATGTTATCTTGTTTAATATTGATTCACGGGCTAATACCGATGAAGCAGAAAATGCCATCTTAAAAGTTTTTCTTAAAGTATTTAATGAGCGAGTCGGTTATTGCGCTGACTTCCCTCATATAGCGCATTTAGAGCGAGAACTAGATAAGCGAGGACAATACCAGGCATTCAAAGATAAATTTGCTGAACTCACTGGCGATACCTGGGAAAACAACCGAGATGCCTATGATTTTTATCGTGATGAGCTTACAGAAGCGTTTGCAGAGGCCAGTCAACAAAGCCAAGAATCAGCACGTCAAGCAATAGAGGAACTAGGTAATAATTTCCCACTCGATGTAAAAAATTTCTGTAAATGGGTTAATGAATACATCGAAAGTAAAAATGGCAGACATGTTTTATTTTTAGTGGATGAAGTGGGGCAGTTTATCGGTAAAAACACCCAAATGATGCTGAAGCTGCAAACTATTGTAGAAGACCTAGGAACAACCTGCGGAGGAAGAGCTTGGGTAGTGGTCACATCACAGGCTGACTTAGATGCTGCTATTGGCAATATGGAAAAGCGTGACGGCGATGATTTTTCTAAAATTCAAGGCCGTTTTGCAACCAAGCCATCACTAAGTAGCTCTAATACTTCAGAAGTTATTCAAAAACGTTTACTGGCCAAAACGGAACAAGCAAGTAAAGAACTGGGTGAAGTTTACGCAGAAAAAGGTGATATTTTACGCAATCAATTATCTTTTGATAAAACTACCACAGCAGAACTAAAACCTTTTTCTGATGCACCTTCCTTTATTGATAACTACCCGTTTATCCCATTCCATTACGCATTAGTACAAAAGGTATTTGAGTCCATTAGAACGAAAGGAGCAACGGGTAAACATTTAGCGATGGGCGAAAGGTCTTTATTAGATGCCTTCCAATCAGCGGCAAAACAAGTCAAAGACAAAAATTTAGATGTACTCATACCGTTCCATAATTTTTACAGTCCCATAGAAAGCTTTTTAGAACCCGCAGTAAAACGAACTATAGACCAAGCCTGTGACTTAGACTCATTAACAGAGTTTGATGGCAATATACTTAAAACCCTGTTTTTAATTCGTTATGTCGATACGGTAAAAAGTACTTTAGATAATTTGGTTACTTTATCTATTGAACAGATAGATGCAGATAAGATCAATCTAAGAAAACAAATTGATGACAGTCTTAATCGGCTAGAACGTCAATTACTCATTGCGCGTAATGGCGATGAATTTATCTTCCTCACTAACGAAGAAAAAGAAATAGAAAATGAGATTCGCCATACCGATGTAGAACCCTCAGAAGTCTCTAATAAACTGGCTACTATCATTTTTGATGATATTTTACGTCGTCAAAATCAGTTCCGTTATCCCATTAATAAACAAGATTTTAAAGTCAGTCGATTTTGTAACGGACATCCAAGAGATGGTTCAAAATTAGAAGATCTGGTATTAAAGCTAATCTCCCCACTCGATGCCCACTATGAAAGCTTCTCACATGATCAACATTGCATTAACCATACATTAGACGGTGATGGTTGTATCTTGATTAAACTGGGTGAACATAAACGTCTATGGGATGAATTAACCACTTTCATCCAGACAGATCGATTTTTAAAACAAAACTCAGGTCAACGTCCCGAGCAGGAACATCTGTTGCGCGATAAACAGATGGAAAACATGGAAAGAGAAAAACGGCTAAGACATGATTTTGAGAGTTTATTTATTGAAGTAGACTTATTTGCCATAGGTACAAAATTACCAAAAAAAGCAGCAACGCCAATCGCTATGTTGGATGCAGCTTATACTTATGTGATAGAAAACACCTTCGCAAAACTTAATCTATTACGTCCGACAACAGGAGATATAGCTAGAGAAATCCAAGCTATCTTAATGGCGGATGATATTGCCCAAACGAATATGGATTTTGCGGCAGAAGAATGTAATCCACTGGCGATGAAAGAAGTGGAGCAATATATATCGCTTAAAGTGGATCGTAACGAACCCCTTTATTTGCGTGATTTAATCAGCCACTTTACGTGTCGCCCGTATGGCTGGTTAGATGATGAATTATTATTAATAGCCGCCCGCCTAGGTTTAGCTGGAAAAATAAGCTTTACCCTGCAAAGTACGCCGTTAGCTTTAAACAAAGCGTATGAACCGTTTACCAATAGTCGTAAACGTGGCGAAATACGCATACAAAAAATAAGACTACATGATGAAAGGCAGCTCAAAAAAGCAGTTGGCTTAGTTAAAACGCTATTCTCAAAAACCTTTACAGGCTCAGGAGAAAAAGAACTTACAGGACTGATTCAACAAGAATTAAAAAAATGGCAAGACGAACTTAAATCCTTTGCCATTAAATCTCAAACTGGGCATTTCCCAGGTAAAGAAAAAATAGAATCGGGCTTAGTTTTATTAGCAGGAATATTAGATCAAAGAACAAGCTTTGAGCTAATACAACGGATGATAGAAGATGCAGATGTCTTAGAGAATTTTGCGGAAGATTTTGAAGATTTAGAGGAGTTCTACAACAGCCAATTCCAAACATGGCAATCATTAGCGGAAGCGCTTAATAACCAATTCAAAGCCAATCGCCCCGCTTTAGAAAAACAGGAAGAAGCCTTAAAAGCACTCAAAGAATTAGAGCGTATTTATGGTATGGCAGAGCCCTATGGGCAGCTACGCCATATAAAACCACTGATAGAATCAGTTCAAAAGATTAACCATCAATTAGTGAATGATAAGCGTGTCCATGCCCTGAAAAGGGTGGAGCTTAGAATTACACGGATCAAGACAGCCTTAACAGAATGTGCCGCACCCAGTGAATTAAGTAATAAAGCATTGCTTTCACTACAGAAATGCAAACAACGTATTGAGAGTACCCATTCAATTCCACAAATCAGCAGCGACCAATCCGATGCAGAAACTTATGAAGAGGAAGCTGATCAGTTAATTAATGCTTACATTGATGCCGAACAGTTAAAAGCCGCAAACGAACAAAGACGAAAAGAAGCAGAAGCAAAAAAAGCACAAAATACGGGTGAATCAAAAGTGGCTGAACCAGCTCCTGTTACACCTAAGCCGAAAAGGACTGTCACAATAAGTCCTGCTGAAATTATTAAATTATCAGGGAATGTCTTTATTGAAACAGAAGTGCAGATTGATCAGTATCTTGAGAAGCTACGTGAAAAGTTACTTGTAATTGTTAAATCTGGTGACAAGGTTAGGCTTAAATAAATACATTATTTTGAATTAGCCATAATTTTTATTAAATCGATAATCTGTAATTTAGGGCTTGAATCTAACACAGTTTTACTGAACTTTTGGCTATAACTCGACTTTTCTGTAGGGTCGCCACTTAACTGACGATGAAGCATAGACTTACATTTTTGATTTGTGTTCGGAGGGTTCTGATCTAATATTTCAAGTAGCATACCTTCAAGACAAATAGGCGTAGACTGGATAATTGTAATTTTATTTTTTTTAGCTGTTTTTTTATTTTCTTCGGATAAAGGAATGTCAGAATCCATTAAAACATAGCGTTGATCATAATTTATATGTTTGTTTTTGATGGCTGATCTAATAATATCTTTTGGTGAGCCACCATCAGCCGTTTCAATTTTTATTTTTTGTCCTGTTGATCTGTTGTCATATAAGTCCTTCATATGCGACAAAAATGCCTTGTCATGTGGACCCTCACCCACAATAATTAAAGAGGCAAGTTTAAGTCGCTGTTTTTTGGTTGCCATTATATTCCTTTATATATTAGGAACAGCATTTAAAGCTCCAGCCTGGTATTTAGCATAAATATTATCATCTGACCTTAGGCCGGAAACCTGATCCAAACGCCAAGCTTCACTAAATAAATCATTTTTTTCTACAAGATATAGCTGATGCTTTTTTAAAATATTTAAAATTTCTGGTGTATGGCAGGTAAATAAAATCTGCGCATTATGAGGGTTAGTATGTTCAAATTTAAATAACTCAAGTATCGCTGGTAGCATATGAGGATGTAGGTCATTATCTATTTCATCTAGAATAGCAACACCACCATGTTCCAGAACGGGTAATATTCGTCTAAGTAATACATAGGCGGATTGAGTACCACTTGACTCATCAAAAAAAGGCAGTTTAAACGACCCTAGTGCAGATGCATGGTGACCAAAAGGTAAATGTAGCTTTTTTTCTTTACCCTGCTCGTCAGTTGCCTCAATTTCAACGAGTTCAACTCCTGATAGGCCTAGGTCTAAGTTACACAGCAATTTAGATGCTTTATTTTGAAGTATTGGATTGTCTTTAAAAAACGCTGCACTTTTAAACAATTCACCTTGATGATAATTTTCACGACCGGAAATATTGATGTTATAGGTATAAGTACTAAAGTAATTAGAGATCTTAGTCGCATAGGCTGAATCATGTATATTTGCGGCAGAAATGATAGATACATTTCCCCTGATTTTTTCTGCTAGTTTTCTAGGGAATTCAAAGCCTTGATGCTTGTATTGATAGCTTCCATTTTTTAATTCTCTAATAAATACATAGCTATATAAATGACTGGTTTTTTTATGTAAAGACTCATATTCGACCTGAGTCGGTGTTGTAATGAGTTGGTATTTATATTGCTCATTTTGAATATAAAACTCTAACTCAAACTTAGATGACTGATTAGATGTAAGTAAGTGTGGTTTAAACGGAATAGGGCTAGTAGGTTCAGAATTTAAAAAAGAATGGGATATAAACCAGCTAAGAAAGGCGATTGGGCGGAGTATTTGAGTTTTTCCTGAACCATTTGGGCCAATAATTGAAATAACTTTGTTTAAACGTGTTCCATTGGCTAAATCTATATCAAAGTAGGACGGACTTGGTTTTTTATTAACAAGCAAGGAAATCTCAGCTTCTTCAGCAAAGGAATAAAAATTTGAAAATTTAAAGTTTTCTAGCATAGTAGCGAATTTATAACATATTTTTGTTGATTATGTATTACAATCTCTATTCTTTCAAGTTTAATTGACATGGATGAAATAGGGAGGAGCTAAGAAATATTGTATGCTCTTTTGTTAAAACTTAGTTTTCTAGATGCTATTTGACTGCTTAAATCAATAATTCCCAGAAAAGGATAACGCCACCGTTATGAACACCGCCAACATCAAAAAATACGCCCCCCTGGCCCGAAATGCCTTTATCACAGCAGTCACAAAACGCGCAAATGAACTCGGTATCTACGCCAGCCATATAGCAGAAGCAAAAGAAGAAGGGCAGGTGCTGTCTGTTGAGGGGCGTAGTGTTGATTTAAAGCTTAAAGGAGCGCGTAATAAATTAATACAACGAGTTGAGAGTGCTGGTTTTACAGCCTTAATGGAGTTCATTGCTTACACATGGTTTAACCGTTTGTGTGCCATTCGCTATATGGAATTACATGATTATTTAGATCATGGTATCAGAGTATTATCCCCCTCTCCCTCGCAGGGAGAGGGTTGGGGTGAGGGTGGTTTACCCGAAATACTAGAACACGCCCAAGATGTGGCTGAGGGATTAGGATTAAATCGTGATCAGATTATTGAACTAAAACTCGCAGGGAATCAAGACGAGCTTTTGTATCGGACTTTATTATTGGGGCAATGTCATGCTTTACATAAAGCCATGCCGTTTTTATTTGAAGCTATTGATGATGAAACCGAACTCTTATTACCTGATAACTTAACTCGGTAGTGGGTGAAATCTGTGATTTTCAATATAATTGAAGTTACGACATTTCG
>JACUUF010000158.1 GCA_014859465.1 Methyloprofundus sp. | reverse complement strand
ATCCTTTGGGAATGCTTTGGCCATGCAATCCTTCTGGATAGCCACTACCATCGAAATGTTCGAATTGGTATTTAATTAAAGTACCTGCATCCTTTAATTGATTCATATTTTTTAATAAGGCTTCACCTTCTAAAGCGTGATTTAAATAGTGATGTCGATCTTGATGTGTCATTAAAAAATAGGCCTGACCGAGCAATTTGTCAGGGAAACTCATTTTGCCAATTTGTAGTAATAAACCGGCATAAATAATGCTTGTACATTCTTTTTCATTAAGACCTAATTTAATAGCCACACGACGCGCATTGTCGGCAATGAAGGTCGCATGACCATTACTGATGCCGGGGCGCATTTCAATAATTTTGGCAAATGTTTTTACTGAGTCGGAATATTGTTTTTTTAGGCTTTTATGTGCGTTATCTAATTGCTTGAAGGACTTTTTTAGTTGCTCGGTACGCTGTTCAACTTTGGCTTCTAGATTGCTATTTAGGTCTTTTAGTTGAGCATTTTGATGGTGAATTATTTCAAATAATTGGCTGCGCTCTTCGCGTAAGCGTTTCTCTTCGATTGCTTTAGCAACAAGCGCTTTAATCTCCTCATCTTCCCAAGGTTTACTGCAATAGCTGTATATTTTGCCGTTATTAACTGCGGCAATGGTTGACTCTATATCAGCGTAGCCAGTTAACAGAATACGTACGCTATCAGGCCATCTTTCGGCTGCTTTGGTTAGAAATTCTGCACCATCCATTTGTGGCATGCGCATATCTGAAATAATCAAATCTATGGCTTGTTCTGCTAAAACTTCCAGCCCTTGGGCGCCACTTTCAGCTAGATGAATAACATAGTCTGCGCTGCGAAATAATCGGCGTAATGATTTTAAAACATTAGGCTCATCATCAACGCAGAGTATATGCGCGGGTTTTTGTTGCAGCGGGGATTCATTAGTCATGTCATTTGCTCTGTTTTCTGGGGAAGGAAACGCGGAATTTAGTGCCTTTGCCGACCACGGAGTCAACCGTTACCTGTCCTTGATGATCTTGAATGATTTTATAAGATAAGGATAGACCTAGTCCGGTGCCTTTGCCGACAGGCTTAGTGGTAAAGAATGGGTCGAAAATTTTACTTTTGAGTTCATCAGGAATTCCTTTGCCCGTATCTTCTACTTCTACCCAAACCCAATCCTCTCCTTCTGTCCCTGTACGTATGGTGATCTTGCCAAAGTCTTCGATGGCATGCGCGGCATTGACTAATAAATTCATGAAAACTTGATTGAGCTGTGCGCCAACGCATTCAACAGGAGGAATTCCGGCATATTCTTTAACTATATCGGCTTTGTATTTTAGCTCGTTATTAACAATATTTAAGGTGGTATTTAAGCCCGCTTCCAAGTCAAAAATTGCTTTTTCTTGTTTGTCTATGCGTGAGAAATCACGTAAATCTTGGACAATTTTCTTAGCGCGATTCGCCCCTTCAATAGATTCTTTAACTAAGTCTTGTAAGTCTTCTTGTAAAAAATCTAAGTCTAAGTCGGTTTTTAATTGCTTAAACTCATTTACCACTGGGTTATCGCTAGGTAATTCGCTCGCTAGTTTATTGGCCAGTGCCGCGACCTGTTCTAGGTCTGTTAAATAACCTTTTAAGGTACTGAGATTGGAGTAAATATAGCCTAAAGGGTTGTTGATTTCATGGGCAACCCCCGCTGCTAGCTGGCCAATAGATGCCATTTTTTCGGATTGGACTAAGTGGCCTTGAGCTTCTTTTAGCTGATCATTTAAGGCAACTTGTTCTTGTTTTTCTTGTTCTAATATTTGGTTGGTCGATTGCAGTTGCTTGGTTCTTTTGGCAACGGTTTCTTCTAGGGACTTTTCGATATGCTTTTGTTTGCTAATATCAATGCCACAGCCCATAAAGCCGGAAACTTGACCATTTTTACGTTTTCTTGGCACGATGGTTTCAAGGATCCAGTGTTCTGTGCCATCTTTATGCTTGAGTCGGTATTCAGCCTCTGTCGGTGAGAGCGTTGTTTTGACCTCTTCATAGATTGCTTGTAAGGCAATGCGATCATCATTATGTACTAATTTTGTACCGCCACCATTAATACATTCTGCGTTGGTTAATCCGGTGAGCTGTAAAAATTGTTTATTAACAAAAATACGTTTGCCTTCGGTATTACTAATCCAAATTAAGGCGGGTAAGGTATCGGCTAATTCTTTAAAGCGGCTTTCACTTTCGCGTAAGGCCTCATAAAGATTGTTTTGTAAAATATCTACATTAGATTGTTGCGCTACTTGTGTTAAGGCAGTGGCTGAAATTTCAGCAACCATCTGCTTGTCAGTCGCTAAAATATGATTTACCAGCCACTGCACTAAAAAGTCTAATAACTCATCGGATACTTTGTCGGGATTATAGTGACAGTCTTGCTGGGCTTGTTTGATTTGAGTAACAAATTGCTGGTGCGTTGCTTGGTGCTTTTGATAGGCTGCATGTTCATATTCATGGTTCTGCATGAATGTTTCTTCGGATGTAAAGTGATACTCGGTGTAATCTATCAGTTGATCTAACAGCGCTATAATGGCTTGATGATTACCTTCTACAGTAAGGGATTCATTTAATGCGTTAAGTATGTCGACTAACTTTTTATGTTGCTCATCGATCTCATCAATACTGGTTTTGTAACTGTCATTCCAGATAAATATTGCCATGCTTTACATTATCAAAAGTTAGTTTATGAATTGTCGGTAGATTATATAATCTCTTGTACTATTGATGTCTAGGTTTAAATTGAGAAAAAGTAGGGTGAGTAAGCTATTAAGAATTTTAAATTAAAATAATTATTATCTTTACCGTTAGCAGAGTGAATTTCTGCATAAGAAATAGGGTGGTTCAAAATAATGAATGAATTTGATGATTATTTTAAAGGATTAACTGCTATGGTTGAGTCATCTTTTCCACGCAAATGTAGCTGTTGTGGTAAGTTTTATGCAACAGCCGAGAGTTTTTTAGCTGAAACACAGAATATGTCGAGTGCTAGATCTTCTTTAAAAGAATCACGGGAAGAGGATGGAACGGTTATTGTTGAGGTGTTTAGGAATTGTGTTTGTGGTTCTACTTTGATGGATGAGTTTAATTCGCGGCGCGATGATTCTGGTAAAGGCCAAGAAAGAAGGGCTAGGTTTGATAAATTAGTTAGCTTATTGCAAAAGCAGCAAATCAGTAAAGGCGTTGCTCGTGCGGAGGTGCTGAAAATATTACAAAGTGAACAGAGTGAAGTATTGGACTTATTGCGTAAGAAAAGCTGATTAAGGAGCTATTATGAGCGACAGAAAATTATTGTTGGTGGATGATGAGGCTAATATTTTAAAAGCATTACAGCGATTATTACGTCGTGATGGCTATACGATTTTTCTGGCCAATAACGGTGCAGAAGCTTTACAGCTATTACTTGAAAATAATATAGGTGTCATTATTGCTGATCATCGAATGCCGGCGATGACGGGCACTGAATTACTGTCCCAAGTCAAGGATCTTTATCCGGATACAACTAGAATTGTACTCAGTGGTTTTTCTGATATTGACTCTATTACTGAGGCGATTAATCAAGGCAATATCTATAAGTTTCTGGGCAAACCTTGGGATGATGCAGAAATAAGAGCCACGGTTCAAGAGGCTTTTGAGCGTTTTGAATTACGCGCAGAAAACACTCGCTTGACCAAAGAGCTTAAGCAGGCGAATGCGGCTTTAGAGCAAGAGAATGTTGAAACATCAAGCTTGTTGGAGCAGATAGTTAATCATAATAGCGATGCCATTATTGTGGTTAATAAGGATCGAAAAGTTATTTTTTCAAATCCGAGTGCGCTGTCTTTATTAATTGATCATTATCGAGTGTTAGAAGGTGATCAGTTTGCTATGCCTTTTCAGGAAAATCAAATTATCCAGCAAAGATTAGAGCGCCCTGGTCGACCTGATTTATTATTAGAGGTACGTTCGATAATGATAAAACATGAAGGGCAGCCTGCTTTTTTGGTGTCTCTGCATGATATTTCCGCTATTGAGTGCATGTACGAGCAGAAACAGCGATCTGAAGCGAACCTAAGCAAGATAATCCAACAAGTATTCCGCATTATAAATGCCAATGTCATGCAGATAGATGCTTACACCGCTTTGCACGAGGAGCGGGTGAGCTGTTTGGCGGCTGCGATAGGTGAACAAATGGAATTGAATGATGAGGAAATTGATAGTTTAAAAATAGCTGGCTTGATACACGATATTGGTAAAGCCTACGTGCCTTCGGAGATTTTAAATCGCCCAGGCCCGATGACAGAAGCTGAACGTCTAATTGTGCAGCAACATACTGGTATTGGAGAGGAGTTAGTTTCTAAGGTTGATCTGCCTTGGCCAATTAAGCAAATAGTCGGGCAGCATCATGAGCGTCTTGATGGCTCTGGGTATCCGTTAGGCCTTAGTGGTCAGCACATAATATTAGAATCAAGAATCATGGCGGTGGCTGATGTCGCTGCCGCTATGGTTTCTGATCGACCCTACCGTAATGCTTATTCAATAGATGAGGTATTTTCTATGCTTAAGCAAAAAAGCGGAATAAAGTTTGACGCTGACGTTGTCACTGCTTGTATAAAAGTAAGTGAACAAGGCTGTTTTACCTGGTTTAAATAATTCGTTGTTGTGTTGCCATTTTTCCAAGCCTAAAAACTTGAACAGCGAGTTAAAGGTAACCTAGCGATCATAAAGGATATTGCCATCACCTCCGAAAATGAAAGATCTTTCATGGTAATGGCAGTGAGAGGGAAGGTGATAAGCAAAGGAGCTGTGCATACTGACTTATCAACCGTTTATTAGATTAGTTGCTATTAATATTCCTGACATAATTTATCCTTACACTGCCCATAATATATTGCTTAGTTGGTTAGTCACGGCTAAGTGAGTAATGGGTGTGTATAGGATGAAAAGTCATGATTGATGCCGAAAAAATATTACAAGAAACTTACCCTGATTTAAAATTGAAAAAGCATCGTAAACTGTTGCTAAGAGTACTCAAGTCGGTTTTACATCAAGATGATTTTAATGATGTTATCAATAAAAATCGTCACCTGCGTGGGTTTGCATTTCTTGATAAATTATTGGTTGATTACTTTAAATTTAGCTATCAAGTCAGCCCTGAATCATTTCGTAATATTCCTTCTGAAGGACGTTTGCTCGTAGTAGCTAACCATCCGATTGGCACTTTAGATGGGCTGGCATTAGTGAAGTTGATTCGCTCAGTGCGGCCTGATGTGCGTATTGTTGCTAATCAAGTATTAAATCATATGGAGCCATTGCGCTCGGTCTTTTTGACCATTGATGTTATGTCCAATAAAGCCTCGCATAAAGCAGCTTATAAAATCATGCTTGAGTGTTTGCAGCAGGACCAAGCGCTAATTATCTTTCCGGCAGGCGAGGTGTCTCGATGTTCACCTAAAGGGGTTGTCGATGGGCAGTGGAAGAGTGGCTTTATTAAGCTGGCGATTAAAGCGCAAGCTCCGGTATTGCCGGTGTTCATAAAAGCAAAGAATTCTGTGCTGTTTTATTGTGCGTCGGCTTTATATAAGCCTTTCGGTACGATGATGCTGGTTAAGGAGATGTTTAATAAAAATAACCGAGAAATTAAATTTATTGTCGGTGCGCCAGTGGCCGCTCAGAGTTTGCAAGATAGCGCGCTTAATAAGAAACAACTGGCGAAAAAGTTTCGTAAACACACGTTGAATCTTGCTAAGAAGAGCAAGCTAGCCTTATTTCCAACCGTGCAAACGGTGATACATCCGGTTGATACCAAAGCGTTAAAAAAAGCGCTCTATCAAAGTCGATTACTCGGTGAAACCAAAGACGGTAAGAAGATATTTTTATATGCATATCAGGATGATTGTCCGGTGATGCGTGAGATTGGCCGGTTACGAGAGTTAACCTTTAGAACGGTAGAAGAGGGCACCGGTACGCCATTGGATATTGATCAGTATGATTGTTATTACAGTCAATTGGTCTTATGGGATGATCATGATCTGGAAATTGTCGGCGCATATCGTATTGGCGAAGGCAAAAAAATCATGGAAACGCACGGTGTTGAGGGGTTTTATACGCATTCTTTGTTTAATTTACAGAGTGAGTTTGAAACTTACTTACCCTATAGCATCGAATTAGGTCGTAGTTTTGTGCAGCCGCGATATTGGGGACAGCGCAGTCTGGATTATCTATGGTATGGCATTGGCGCTTATTTGCGCGAAAATCCACATATTAAATATATGTTTGGACCTGTTAGCATTAGTAATGCTTATCCGCAAATGGCCAAAGAAGTGATTTGTGGTTTTTATAAGCAACAATTTGGTTCTAACTTAGGATTAGCCAAGGCTAAACAACCTTTTGTTGTTTCTGAGCAAACACAAGCATTGGTTGATACTGAATTTCAAGGGGATTATAAAACCAGTTTTAAAGTGCTTAATAGTGAGTTGAAGAAACTGGGTGTTAAAGTCCCCACGCTTTATAAACAGTATGTGGAGTTGTGCACTGATAACGGCTGTCACTTTATTGATTTTAATATCGATCCTGAGTTTAATAATTGTATTGATAGTTTGGTGATGATTGAGCTAGATAAAATTACTCAGAAAAAGCGTGCTCGGTATATTGAAAATACTTTAGAGCAGCTTGCTTAAATGTTGGGTGTTTTTATCGGATATATAAGGTGTGCATTTACTATGGGTTGTTTAAGGAGGCATCTTCGATGCTCTTCATTGTTTTTCCATCGATGCTTTTCCAGCTTTGAGGCCCGCTCCTAGAGGTGCCCGCCACTATGGCAGCAGCATAACTGGATGAACTGAATAGAATGTCGGTTGTTGCAATTAATTTTTCTCCATCTTCTTTCAGTGCGCCATCTGCTGTTAAGCGTTCTTTGATGCTTGTCAGTTTCCCTGGGATGCTCGCTGTATTCAGTTTTGAAAGTTGAGAATGCTTCTTTAAGACAAAGCCTTCATCAGTCACAGATCCATAGGCAGTTAAATTATTTATACAAAAGATAAGATCACTGAGAGGGTCGGTAGTAACAGCTTGGGTAGCTGACTCGCCAGAAGGTTTTGATTGTAGAATGGGTTCAAGAATTGAGTAGCCAATAATACCTAGAACCATGCGGGTATTTTCAATAAATTCTTTCATTGCATCTTGGTCAGCTCTAGGTAAGCTTGATTCAGTAGGGGTGTTGCTATTTTCTAGCTGGTATCTTTTGGCGTTTATAGAGAGATTAACTAGAGTAGCCTCTAGGTATTTTATATGTGCTTTTGTAAGATTTTCATCTTTACTGGTAAAGATGACAGCTTCACTCCAGAACTCTTTTTTTCTATCATGAGTAGTAAGGCGCTGACAAACGTTTTCTGATTCTCCAATATAAGCAATGGGTTTAGAGTCGCCAAAGCGGCGTTCAAATAGAAAATATATGCCTGGTTTTGATGCTTCAGGCCAGTGTGTTAATTCATTTAATCGACTTCGTGGACAAGCAATAGCTTGTCCTGTCCAGTTGACAAGTTCTGCATATCGAATTCCTGTCACTGTTGCATCAGCTAAATAGACGCGAATGGATTTGCCGATTATGGGCACAGGTATTCCTTATGATACATAAACAATGCTATTTAAAATTTTGGGTAGTGGGTTAAATCTGTAATCATGTGTAAATATTGAGTCCAAATTCGA
>JACUUF010000157.1 GCA_014859465.1 Methyloprofundus sp. | reverse complement strand
ACTTTATCCACTGTACCATCATCATAAGTCACTGTTAAATCAGCGACAATCAGACCATAAGTCTCCAACCCTGTTCCGATTAGTTCGGCTGCACCAGCTTCTAACTGATAGGCTTGAACCATATGCAAAATCGCATTTGTGGCATTAGGTGCTTCAAACAGCCCTTCTAACTTCAAGTCATTTGCGTTTGTGGTATCAATCGATACCGTCACTGTGTCGAAGTTTACTGGACCCTCCCAATTATTATAATAAAGATATTCATAACGATTAAAGGATGATTCACCACTTACCCATACCAATTCACGAATCTCTACGGGTGAGAAATAGTTTTCAGGCACGGTATAAGTAGTGCGGCCTAACACATCCTTAGCCTCAATTGCTAAAGGCGTGGCTTGCGCCAGATCTATCCCACCCAGTTTATTGACACCACTAAGCGCAACATAAAACTGGGCGGTAAATAAATCTATTGTTGTTCCATCACCACCAACTCCATCAAATTCTACATATAATCTTGGTTCACCATCAGCGGCTTTATAGACCGTACCATAGGTCGTACCACCGGATTTTAAGCTACCGATCACATTTCCGGTTGCCGGGGCTAATACCAACTCCCAACCACGGCCATCGTTATCCACAAATGTAATGGTTGGTGTGTCGGCGGTGAGTTCTGAGCCATACATGGTAAAGCTGCGGTTGTTATACCCAATGGTTAATTTAGCCGTGCCTTCATTAAAGGCTTGGCGATTGCCATCAAAACCAATGGTCACTGGGGCTAACGCGCCATCAATCGTTGCCTCAATTGAACCCGCAATATTGAATTTGCGATAATTGTCGCTGGTTTCACCCACCGCCTTCACATCCATTTCAGCCCAATCTACTCTTGGTTTATAAGTTTGTTTTGACCCAAAAGCAGGCAGCCCTTTGGTTTGATAAGTCTCCGCCACAGGGGTTCGGTAACGAGACCAAAGCTGGCCAACGCCATCAATACTGACATCAAAATATTGCGCGTGCTGTCTGTAAGGTACAACATTGCGCAGACCTCTAAACCAACGACGATAAACCTGTGGCGCATTTGCATCTAATAAAGTAAAGGTTACAATGCCTTTGACTTGACCGGTTTCATCTAGTTTCGCTTCATAATTTACAACGTTGTCTAACTTATTCGAACAATCGTAGGATACACAAGCGCCCAATTGACCCGATAAAGTTTCGCCTTCTTCTGGATCAATAAATTCTCCATCTGGAATTATTAGCTTATACCAATCAGGTGAAACATAGGTTTCAGAAGCACTATCGTAATAACCAAACTCCCAGCCAAAAACGCCTGGTTCGCCGCCGTACTGGCTCACCCCATCCTTCAAAGCCCACATTAAACCATCTAGCGAAGTGGTAAAGTACTGATCATCAGACCATGTATCCGTAATTAAATTCCCCGTGAAGTAATCGGTATACCTATAGGTTTCGCTGATAGTATATCTAAACGCATCAGGATGCCCACCCTGGAATTGCTCAATACTGGTTGGCATATTTGACCAATTTAACTTAAAGACATTAGAATCAATTAAACTCTGTGCCGTAGCAGACCAGGTAATATCAAACTTTTCTAATGCATTACCATCATCATTTAATGCAGATCGAGTCAGTGTCACATCCACTAAATCCGCCGGGTTTTCCGGTAAGCCGGTGGCAACAAAATCTATACTGGCATAGGGCTCATAGCTGGTTGGGTCGGCCTGACCAGACAGGGTGACTTCGAGTTGGTTGGTGCCGTAAGTCATTAACCCGTTAATACTTAAGCTGGAAGGGCTTAACTCTTCGCCCCCCCAAATGTCATACGAACCAAACTGGGCATACTTAAATACCCCCGCTGAGGAAGCCGCGCCTTCAATTGTGGCAAGGCCACCAATACTGTAACTCAACGCCGACAAATCCAATTCATAAGCGAGCGGTTTGTCATTAAAGCCATCTTGGTACACATTCACTGCGTCGGCAAAGGTGAATTTAACCAGAGCGCTCTGAGCGCTTAACGAAGAACTGGATGCAACCGACATTGAAAGATCGGATAAAGACAAGGTTGGCGTGGTAGTGGCCACCGAAAGATCAGGGAGCGTCACACTTGTGGAAACGTTGATATCCACTTGCGTTTCACCGACAAGTACGGTGTACACCCCGCCCGTTATACTAAAGCTTGACCCGGATGTATTAGTAATCGTCCCCGTTGCACTTACCAACACCGGCTGCCATGCCGCATAGTCTGGGTTATCCAAACCATCTGAATCGCCTCCTAATAGGGTGGCAATATCTGTATCTGTCTGAATTTCCAAACTCTCAGCCGCCAATAAGATGGTATAAGCCACCTTGCCTAAGGCATAACCAATCGCCTCCATCTCCGCTTCGGCTTGTGGTGTCATTAGCTCACCGATTGACTGATCAAAAGCTTCAAACGGCGCTTTTAAATCCTGTACGCTGCTAAACCAAGCGTTAGTATTACCTACTAAGGCCTTCGCTTCAGCTAAATTTGCAACTGGGGTATAGTCACCATCACCTGTTGCAGGTGGTGGTGCAAGCAGAGTTTCAATTTGACTGACTACCGTTTGTGGCATGCCATCAAACTCAGCTAGCGCCTCTAATGTAATTTGCGTCAGTGCTGTAAAGTCAAGCGCAAGAATAATCTCTTGCTCCGCATCACTCACCGTAACGCTTTCTACAGATAAGAAACTCAGTACCTCTTGCGCTTTGGCGATACGCCCCAGCTCGGTTTCGATTTTGCTCACCACAGTAGCCGGCAAGCCTTCAATCTCAAGCACATGGTCTAGCGTTGAATACACAACATCGCGGACATCTAACTTTTTAATACCATCTTTTTCAGCCGTGTCGAGCGTAATGCCGTTGGATTCAATAAAAACAATTAACGCTTCGGCTGCGGCAATAATTGCCTGCTGAGATTCTATTTTTTCTTTAATACTCTCCGGCAAGTCAACCCAAGCAAGAATTTCCGTAATGGTTACCTTGTCGTCGTCACCCACTAATTCACGCGCATCAAGTTCGGACAGTGACTTTTCCTCTGCTGAAGTTAAGGTAACACCAAAGCCTTTAATCGTGGCAATAACCGCATTGATCGCACGTGCTTTTGCAACGGCTTCGGCGCGGGCATCGATTTCAGCTTGGATTTTGCCGGTAATTGCATCGACTAAGACAATTTCATCGGCGTCGCCACTTGCTTCATTGCTATCAAGCGTGCTGCGATAGGTTTCTAATAAGGCTTTAACGTGCAAAAGGGTTAAACGTTGCGTCGTTGAGACTTTGGCTTCATCATTTGTAATGGCTTTTTCAACGTCCGTCAGTTTTACAACGCCTTGTGATGTTAAGTTAATGTCCAAGAATGTGGTAATCGGACTTGCAGCAAGTGCTTCATCTGCCACTGTTATAATATCATTCTCATTAATATCCTCATTTGGCGCGTCAAACAATTTTTGGTCAATTGTTGCTACAACGGTACTCGCTGCCAACTCCGCGCTTTGCAAGGCTTGTGCAATATCTTCAACGCCATCCTTATCAACGGATTCACTATAAACACGTTCTGTTTGATTTGCTGTTACGCTCGCGGCCTGGGTTGCGCGTACAACTCGGTCAGAATCAAAACCTCTCGCGGTTAATGCATTACGGGTTGATTCAGCGGCGACAATATTCGCTACACCACGCTGCCCCTCGTCATTTTTATCTGCCGCCTTAATCGTTGTTGCAAGGGCTCTAAAGGCATTTTCAGTCGCTTGACTCCGTGTTGTTGTACCGGCATTATTGACCACCGTTTCTAGCGCACGGTGAATCGCAACCTGTCTTGACACAAAGTTGGCCGCGTCAGTTCTGTTAATATCTGATCGCTTAACCACTTCAATCGGGTCATCATCCACGTCAATAGACTCTGGCAAGTCTAAAATGTCGCGGACTTGGTTTTGAGCGCGTTCGATCTTTCGTTTCTGAATTTCTTTTGGTGCCAGATCATCAAGGTTTTCACCAACTTCGAGAATTTCGTTATCTTCTATCTCATCATTAATATTCGATGCTAGTGCGGTGAAGGCGGATACATTCACGCGGCGATTTATCGTTTCAATCTCTTCACTGGCAGTTATTTCTGTAGATGTTTGTTCACGTGCCGGATTTTGTGAAGCAAATAGTTTACCTTCGTAACGACGCCCGGAGTCAGAGTCCTCCCCGTCAAATACAATAATCCGAGCTGTTTCAACTCTCGGGTCGCTATCAATTAACTCTTGAGAAATAGGGAGTGTATATCGCCCATTCTCGTCTGTCGATGTTGCAGGTTCGGTACCTATCTGGCAATAGCCGTCATTATTAAGATCCAAACAAACAACAGCACTTACTAAATAGCCATCCACCACCGCACCGGACATTTGCAGATTACTGGTTCGGGTGTCGCCCCCCGTCCCACCACCGTTACCGTCGCCGGATGATCCACCACAGCCCGTTAAAGCCAAAATAATAGAGGCCGCTAGAATATTTTGCTTGCGAGTAATTGTAGAATTCTTCATTTTACTATCTCCAAATGGGCTGGTGCGATGCGAGTTAAACTGAAACTAGATTCGTTTAATATAAAAAATTACCATTAAACACTTAGATGCTATGCACTTCAATTAAAAATAACCTTAGATACAATTAAGATTTTTTATAACCCAAATAATTTACTGCGTTTTTGAAGCCGCATAATAGCGCCTACTGGCTTTTAAAACGACTTTATTACTAGCTTTTTCATCAGTTTTTTTACTAGACTTTTCTGGATATCTGTCTAAAATTACATCTAATAGATTTTAATACTTCAAGAAGTGATTAGACTTCTGGTACTTAAGGAGATGGCTCATGCCAGTCGTACTCATGGCCTTATTAAAAATTAACCCGACCTCCAAAATTGTATTAGTTGCAGGCCTGGTGGCGGTTATGAGTAGTTCGATACAAGCCCAAACTTTATATGTTTCTAGCCAGCAGGCTAAGCTTTTAAGTGAGCCGGATTTTAAGTCGAATGTCACGAGTCTACTCACAAGAGGTGAAACCGTTTTTCAAGTTGAATCCAGTGGTATGTGGCTTAAAGTTAACACAGAAGAAAATAAATCCGGCTGGATTGCGAAGCTTTTAGTTAAGCCGACCCCCCCTGTCGAACGTGTGACCGTACTACCGGGCGACCAAAACATAGAATTAAAAGATGTTCGTCGTCGAACTTCAGCCATTACTACGGCGGCGGCCGCTAGAGGGCTTAAATCCGCTGAAACCGCTGACGATAATGGCTTGGTTTCAGATTATACGGGCTTGCTTTATATGGAAAATTTTCAGCCTAGTCGCGAGGACTTAGAGACGTTTAAACTACCTCTTGAGCAAGGAGGTCAGCCATGATAAAGCGCTTAACGGCTTCTGCTTTAATGACAGGGTTTTTGGTCTTTTCCCCCTCTGGCTTGACTTTATCTGAAACGCCTTTAACTTTAACTTCGCTGACAACAACAGAAACTCACTCTTTTCGCGCCCGTTTACCTGCAACACTCCCAGAGCCTGAGTACTCAGAAGATGACATTGAAGCTGAAGTGGTTTTTGGACGAGAGTTAGCCAGTAAAATACTTGGGCGCTACCCGGCACTTCAAGACGACTCAATTAACAATTATGTCAACAAAGTCGGTGGGCTGTTAGCTCAGTATTCGATTCGCTCTGAGTTGAACTATCATTTTATGGTGCTGGACACGGATGAAATTAATGCCTTTGCGGCACCTGGTGGTTATGTATTTATAACCAAGGGGGCGTTAGAGCTAGTTAAAAACGAAGCTCAGCTGGCCGCAATTTTAGCCCATGAGATGGGACACATAGAGCAACGCCATTATGTTCGCGCGATTGATTTACGTAGTCAAAAAGGAAGTGTTGAAAGCGGTTTGTCTGCTATTTTAGCTGGCGGCGGCACAACCGCTGCCATCGCATTTAACCAAGCCATAAACGAAATGGCTGAAATCTTATTTAGTAAAGGACTGCAGTCTAAACAAGATGAGTTTGAGGCGGATGCAAGTAGCGTTTGGTTATTAGTCAATACAGGGTATCAACCTTCTTCTTTAGCGCGTTATTTTGAATCCGTTGATCAAATTAAAACCCAGCAGACCGAACAGCTTTCGAATACTCATCCACCCTTGCAAGAACGTATTAAGAAATTGCAGGAACTATTGAATCAACAAGGCTTGGCCGACTTGCGCTTGGCTACACTGGAGGAGCGTTTGTATGAAAACCTCAAATAATAAGTTTCGCCTAAACCCACTTTTTTTGGCTCTCGCTAGTTTGGCGACGGCTCTCCCAGCACAAGCCGATGAGTATCATTACCGAGATATGCTTATTGGTGACCGCGCGGCTGGCTTAGCCGGTGCTTACACAGCTGTAGCGGATGACGCTTCCGGCCTTTATTACAACCCCGCCGGAGTGGTATATAGCTCAACAACCAAAATTTCCGGCTCGGTCAATGCTTACAACACCAAAACAACCAGCTACAAAGGGATTAGTAAGTCTAACCCAGATCAAAAATGGACACGCACCTCAACCGGTATGGTCGCAAACTTCTTTGGCGTAGTGCAACCTTTGGGTAATGGCACAATTGGCTTTTCAATTGCGATACCAAACTATGAACTCGAAGACCAAAGTGACAGCTTCACAAACCTGGAGGCCTCAGAAAGACTGAAAACTGGGATCGGGCCTGCTGGCAATACATTTACCGCCATTCCTAACAGTGCCGTAAGAAAACAAGAAGTTGACTACAATAACGCGGATAACACCACGTTAGTTGGCGCTTCCTATGCTCAACCTATCACTGAATCTCTATCGCTTGGTGCGACACTTTATGGCTATATACGAAAAAAAGAGATGACCCTGAAACAGATATCAATTATCGAAGGAACTGGGTCAACTTATTTAAAAGACTCTTTTTACCAAAAAGTCCAAACTGAGGAGTTTGGTTTTCAGCCTAGACTGGGTTTAATGTGGGCACCCATTGATAAGTTATCGATTGGTCTAATGGCACAAACTACTTTTATGGTGAGCGAAAACCCTGATTCTCGAATAGAGCAAAGTCTCTGCGGCACGGCGGGTTGCTATGAATATAACGCCACCACTGATACTTACGACCTTAAAGACGACGATGCGTTTTTTAATGAAGAAATAGGGCTAGTTGAAACTGCTAAAAATGCGTTACCGGTTGAAGTGAACTTAGGTATCGCATATTTCCCTTCAAGCCGTTTACTGTTTAGCGGTGATTTTAGCTATGCCACTGAAACAGACCGTTATCAAGCAACCTGGAATGCCGCGGCTGGTGCCGAGTATTTTTTAAACGCTAACTGGGCAATTAGAGGCGGCGCTTATACCAATAATGCGAATACACATGCCGATGTATCTCAATATGTCGACCCCCACATTAATGAACTAGGCATGAGTTTCTCCGTGTCACGATACACAAAAACCACCAATATTACCGCAGGGCTAAGCTATCTCAGCGGCAAAGGTGAAGCGAACCTTTTCTCATCTTCAGATCACACGCAGGACATCAACACATCCGGCCTAAGCTTATACCTATCAACATCAGCCAGCTTCTAACATCACCCCCCCCAACACCATGCCCGCAGCACGCGGGCTTTTTGTTTGAAAGACCCAAATAGACATGTATTCGAAATAATGTACTTAAAGTGCTTCCACGCCTGGTGATTAAGCAGTTTGCTTCATTTTGGTGACGAGTAAACCAGCAATCAAAATAAAACCTGCGGAGAAATATAAGCAGGCTTCCATACCCGCAACTTGATAAACGTAACCCGACAATACCGTGCCCATTAACCGACCACCG
>JACUUF010000156.1 GCA_014859465.1 Methyloprofundus sp. | reverse complement strand
GTGCCCAGGGCCGGAGTCGAACCGGCACGCCCTTTCAGGCGAGGGATTTTAAGTTTGACTTAACCACGTTTGGCGTTGTCAGTAGTAGTTGCATATTACACCATGAGCACGCTTGTTGCAAGTATTGCCGTGGGACTTAGATAAAAAACATTGCATACCTATTGCATACAGGCATCTAGAAAAGCAAAAAATCAAAACCTAATAAAATCAAGGGGGTAGGGGTTTTAAGTGCATACAGATTGCATACTTTTAGCCGTGCTTTTATGCTCTTTCACCTCTCCCCCATCTAGTAAATCATTGAATTTAATTCCTTTGCGTTTGCACCATAATCGGCATTTTTTTACCGCTTGATAGTGGATTTGTAAAACCTGCTTTCGGGTCATTCCTAGCTGTTCTGCAATTTCATCAATGCTCATTTCGGTCATAGAACGATCTCCACATATTAAAAAACCCCTTTCGGGGCTTTGGGTTTGCTAACGCCCAAGAGTAATTTGTCGTTAGCTGCCGCGGTTACTTTGGGACGAGGCGACTCACGGCTTAGACCTCTCCACGTTTAAACGGCTAGGCCGCACCCCGCGTGGCTCGGGGGATTACAGACTTACTGTAATTAGGTTGGCGCTGTACCCAATACCAAAGCTTTAACGGCTTCGGGGTTGGTCAAAGCTCCACCAAGGCGCTTACGTGCGTAATACTTAACCCAACCAGGTTGAGTGAAGCTGTCACGCTGTACCGTTACGCCTAAGCGATCTACTATCGTGTACGCTTCGCTAAAGTTACCAAACAACGCACCTACAACGCCATCTGCAAGAGCTGGCATATCTTCTGCAATAAATACAGGATAACCAAGCAAGCGGTCAGGCGCTCCAGCGGTTAAGGCTGGCTCGAATAGGTAGCGCTCTTGTAAATCCTTTAACTTGCGGATTTTCGACTTCATAGCACGCGTCATTAACCAGCTCGCACCAGGCAAATAAGCCGCTTTCAATGAATCAACCAAGTCGATCAGGTCATCAGGGTTGGTAACATCACCCGCAACGCCTGTATAAACAGAGCCGATTGTGTAGTTGTCAGGATCAGCGCCCCAAGTGAAAAGGCTATCTTCTACCGCTCCATAGGTCAAAATGCCACGCGGCTGGCCTACACCATCACCTAAGAAAAAGCTGGCTTCTTCTTGGCGTGTGAAACGGCTTGCAAGTTTGCTTTGTAGCCATGCTTCAACATTAAAGCTCGAATCTTCAAGCATCTGCAGGGTCACTTGTGGATTAGCGTAATGCTCATGCACCGCGATTTTGTGACGTGTCAAAAATGACGTGTCCGTTTCAGCGCGGGGGTCGAGTTCACCAATCCAATTACTTAAAGGCTCGCCACGATCAACCAACACTTCTAGGCTGTCGCTTGCTGTGGTCATTACGCTTGCCACTTGGCGCATTGGGCTGGTTTCACGAATCTCTTTAAAGATACGATCAGACCATCGCGAACGAACCGAAACGCCTTGCCCGTCCGAGGTCACGCTAATATCTTTGCGTTCCATATCGGCCGGCATAACGCCTTTTTGCAAAAACTTGCTTAGCTCAGGGTCAGAATTCACGGTTTCAAAGTCAGCACGTGCAAACGTGTTTTTTTGTTGAAGTTCTAACTCAATCAGCTTACGGTCTAAAGCTTCAACGGTGGTTTCAGTTTCCGCAATGCGGGTTTTGATTTCGTTTGAGCGTTCTTCAAGAACGTTCTTTAATTGCATAACATCAGACATGATTAAATCCTTTTTCATTAAAGTTAAGTTTGTGTAACTCACTCAACTGGTCACGAAAAAAGAGTGCTTGCGCGGCTCTTTGTGCCGGGTTGTGTGTCTGCTTGGTTAAGTTATGAGTGTTACTACGGCTCATTCGATTGCCAGCCAATCAATAGAACCCAAGCTCAACGTCTATTAGCTGGCCAGGGCTAAAGAAGTTAGGGCTTGAAGCTCTGTTATCTTCTAACGCTTCAAAAATCAGGGTTACTGGTTCTTTATTAGCGTTAATAATCGCGCCTGCTACAGAGTTCACAAGGTCATCATGTGAGCCAGGCGCATGGTCAATGCTGTCTTTACCGCTTCGGCTGGTACGTCTTTCTAGTCCAGTGAATTGAGTTAAGATTTCGGCATTGTCTAACAACTCCACGCGCCCACTGTTTATAAGCGGTAACGTGTCGCGGTATAAATCGCTTCTAGGTCTGTCGGCAACTTCGTATGTAATGGCCGACTTTCTAAATAATTCTCGCGGAAACTCTCCCGCGTATCGGTCACCAATAACGGTATCAATGCGATATTGCTTTAAGAGTTCGGCATATTCTTTCACTACCGAATCAGGACTAAACGGTGGCTTGATTGAACGCACGGCATCAAGAATCACAATATCACCTTCACGGTGAGCAATAGCCAGTGTCCACGCGTCTTTACTCCCGCCTGATGGGTCAGTGAACGCGGTGTATTTGATTTCGCCTAATGGCTTTAATTCGCGTCTATTTGGTACAGTGCAGGCCTCAATGCTTTCTCTTGCAATAAAGGTTTCAACGTCTGTACGGAATTGAGCCAGGTATTCAGCTTTAGCCGCGCTTGGGTCGCGTTCCATTGCTTGGGTTACGACTTTCTCAGGCAAGCTAGGGTTCATTGTGCGACTTGGTGCTTGAGCCACTAGGATTTCGCTGTGGTCTTTACCGAAATAACGCTTGTATGAATCCCATAGAGAGCCACGTCTAGCATAAGGTGACGATAACGCAATCAGTTTGCCTTTAAGGGTCGCTAGTGCAGGTCGTAAGGCGTTTAGTATTTCGCTGTCAGGGTTTGCGCTTTCATCTGAGCGCCAAAAGGCCACTTCATCAGCAATAATGCAAGGCACGGTGTAGCCACGAACAGAACGGAATGACGCTGTACCAACTTCGATTGCACAACGGTTGTTTAGTTCTATGCTTTCCTTATCTTCTCGCACGATCAGGCTTTTAAGCATGGGGTTTCCATTGAGCAAGCCGCTAATGTATCTAAATGCGCTACGTGCTTGTTTACGATCTGCCGCAATGAGCATCACGGTTGCAACTTCGCCTGGTGCTAACTTCTCAGCATGGTTATTGAATACCGCTTCATAAACCGCTAATAGGGCGCTTGTGTTGGTTTTCCCGCCACGTCTGCCCACAACTAGCCAAAGTTCGTCATGTGCTTGTGATGGTGCTTTCTCGCGGCCTGTAAGCTGTTTAAATGTATCGAGTTCGGTATCTGATAAAGGCAAGCCATAAAAGCCACTTAATAACGCTCTCCATGCGTCCCACGTTTCACCCGCAAAGGTGTCACCGAAAAGCTGAGGGTCGTTCATTAAGTCGCGGATAGTAACCATTAGTTAGCCGCCTTAGCTTTCAAGAAGTCTGAAAGGTTTACAGGGTCTTTTGCTTTACGATCTAGGCCTAGTTTAGATAGCAGGCCTTGTAGACTGTTAGCGGCTTGAACCCATTTGCCCACGTCAAACTCAGAGCCACTGGCAAGCTGTTGTTCTTGTTGTGCAAGCCAGTATTCAAGCCATAAGGCGCGTTCTACCAGTGATCGTTGCATATAAGATAGGTTAGATACTCCGCCAAGGTCATTGGTTAGCTCGGTATAGCGTTCACGCATAACTTGAGCAATACCAGTGCGTCCGTCTAGCTCATTAAGCCAGCCGTTTGCAAATTTGGTTGGTGGTGTTGCTTGTTTCATTCTAAATAAAGCCTAAACCCTTTGTAATTGACCTCTATTCTACCTATAAAATACTAAATAGCAATAAAAAAAGTTAATTAAATCAATAGGTTAAGTGTTGTTAAAGGTTGTTCAAAATAGGCTTGATTGCATACTAGATTGCATACAAATAGGCGCAAAGCTATGAATAAAGGCTTGCTAAGGGATTATTTATCCTTTGTTTTAGTGGTAGGTCTTTTTAAGGGGTCACAACTTTAGCTTGTATAAATTTTATACAGCGATCTAATTATTAAACTTCCTTAATATTTAAACAGGCTTTAACAATATGCGTTCGTTATGCGTTGGCATCACATACGGCTAAACATATTTTGAAAGGCTCTCTCGCTTCTCTCTTGTGCGCCTGCTTTCGTTTGGTCATTCTCATAATGTTCTCTCCAAGCTAAATACATTAAGCCTTATTCGATCTCTGGTCGGCATGGTGTAGGACGTATTGCACCAACTCCAAAATAATGGCTTGTTCTTGTTCATATTGAAACTTCAAGCGATCAAGATTAATCATTTCCAAAACCTCAAAGCAATTATCTATTGCGGCTTCGTGTGTGAGTGCTGACTGGTTGCTCATGTTGTTATCTCCGTTGTTAAAATGTTTCATCAATGACGCGCTCAAAATATTCGTCTAGGGTTTCACCAGGACGCATACCTTTTAACGATTTCGCGGTCCTTTCTATTTCTTCTTCTTTATCATCTAATAAGGGGTTAGGCTCATTGATCATTAGCTCATTTACCATTAGCCATTTATCATTAGTTGGTGCATGGCTTGAGGTAGAGTGTTTAAGGGGTTTTTGAGGTGTTGCTACTGTTTGAATTTTGTTAGTTTTTTGTCTGTTTTTTGTTAGGTTTCTGTTAGTTTTTTGTCTGATTTCACCTGTTCGAGTGTAGTTATCATCGTCATAAATTGGGCTTTCAGGCTTGCAGCTTGTGACTTTCAAATAGTGATCTCCATTGCGAAAAGTTGCGGCTTGAGTGGTGCAAATAAACCTTTGGCCAATAAAATGTTTTATTAGCTGATTGAATTCGTGGTGCCGGTGCTGGTTTATAAATCCATGCGTTAAACGATAAAGCTTTGCTATTGCCGATTTCTTCTCAACCTTTACACGCCCACCTTTAAGCTGTTGTGCGTTATTGATGAAATAAAACGCTTCTTCGCCTGTTAAAACATCCACAAGCTTTAAAAAAAGCTTTAGGTGTCCTTGTGGCCGGATAATCTCAGTTGATATGCAATCCATAACCCTATCGCTAAGGTACAAGGCTTGATTGCTTTCACCTTGCACTTTAGCCGGGCCTGGAATGTCATCAAAAGCTTCCGGGCTGTCCCAATCATCTACCACGTTTAAACCTTTCCGGGCTTGCTTTGCTTGTAGCAAATAAGCGCGTCTAAGGCATCTCCTAATTGACCGGGGTCGAGCACATAAACGCCATATTTAACTAGTCTGCCTTTGCGGTTTTTACCCTCTCGCTTTTCGTTGCTGATATTCCAGCCGCGACGGTTTAGCTCGTGGATAAGATTTGGCGCATAGGCGGTTGCGGTCATGGCTTCAAGCTGTTTGCTTGAGGGTTTGCCGTCAACTAAAGCCTTTAGAGTTATGGCTAGATTTTCTGATGTAATGGTCTTTGATAAGCTTATGCAATTAGCTCTATCACTACATTCATCAATGTTATAATTTGGGTGCGGGCGCTCTGGGTTTTTTAATAAATTTAGGGCGTTTTTCATTTACCGCCCCCTTTTTTTAATCGTTCTAGGTTTTCAGCAAACAATTTCACTCGATTTAGAAAGTCCTGCTCTGTTTCGCCTGCGTTTTTGCCTAAGTGGTGGTATCCAACTTGCGCACCTAAAATGCGATTGTCGGAGGTTTTGATTAATTCAACCATAGCGCCCCCTTAATGCTGAATGTACCATTGCATAAACTTATCGCCATCAATCAGGCGGCTTTTGCCTTTAGTCTTAAAGACTGCTTGGGCTTCAATAAGTTCATTTTGGTTGCGGTCGATCATCATACGAATTGAACGCGGCTTAACGCCTAAGCGTTGGCTGTATTCATCTGCAAAAATGGCTATGGGTTTTAAGTTATCGAGGTTTGGCATGGTTAGCCCTCCAGTTTTTTCAAGTTGTTTGAAGTAAGTGCAGGGCTATTAAAACAGAGGGTAAAAAGATTAAGGCGGGGCGTTAAAGGGGATAAATTATTTAAATAATTTGCTTCCAGTTTGAATAGTCTTGAATTGCGTTTTTTATGTGTCGTCCCGGGTCTGTTGCGCCAATATGCTTTTCTAAATAGAGCGCAACATAGCGATAAAATGCGCTTTTTTCGTCTGCACTTATCGCGCTATTTGGCAAAACATCTTTAAACCACCTGGCAAGGCAATGAATAGCCGGAATAAAGCGCTTCGCTTGCTTTCTTGCATTACCCTTGCCCGGTGTGATTATCTCGGCTTGTAGGGCTTCTAATGCGCTAAAAAGGACATTAAAGACCTGCTCATTAGGCAACCGCATGGCTAATTCCTTAAAACCACTACCACCAAGCGGCTTTTCGCTGAAAATTTCACGGTCATAGGTATCTAATATAAGTAGAACGGAGCGCGGTAAATAGTCCAATGCTTTTATTAGCCGGGCCTGCCATAGTTGAGCGTTTTTTGCTTGTTGTGCGTTTATTAAATTCTTTTTAACTCGCTCAAGTTCTTCTCTGATTTCCTTAACAGTTAGACCAGGGTCGTAAAGGTCGCCAACCATCTTTAAACATTGATCTGCATCAACTAAGCCAAAATTAAGAAGCTGGTATTGGTCATCGGTTAAATCCGGCAAGCTTGCTTTTAATTCTTCCATTAATTACATAGCCCCCTGCATAAAGCCAATATCACGACTGGCAACTGTTTCTTTAACATTAAGCGCATGAGCATAGCGGTTCGTCATTAATACGCTCTTATGGTTAAGCGTGGCCTTAATATCTTCAAGGCTGTAGCCATCTTGTAGCATCGTGCTTGCTGTGGTGTGTCTAAGGTCGTGAACGCGCAACTCAGTAGGCATATTAGCTTTTTCTTTAGCTTCACGCCAATAGTGGTCAAAGTTGGTCATCGGGCGGCGCGGGTCTGCTCTATGCTGAAAAACCCAATTAGATACAGGCTGGCTAATTTTCCACTCTTTCAGCATCTTAACTGCCCCGGCTGGCAAGCGGATTGCATGGTCTGTGCCGTTTTTGGTTTTGACTAGCTGAATAATACCCTCTTTTAAATCCACGTTTTCCCACCGTAAACGCGCTATTTCATTGCGGCGGCTACCACTCAGTAAAAGCAAAAAAATTAGCAAATACAGACCATTCCAGCCGCTATCTTTACAGGCCTGCAATAGTTGCACCTGTTGATCTTTTTCAAGGAATAGCATACGCCCTTTGCCCTCTTTACCGCGTGGCACGTCTTTGGTGGGATTGATTAGGCTGTATTGCTTGAAGTCCTTATGGCGGGCTAGGAATTTGAAAAGGCTACTAAAGGCGGCTTGGTAACGGTTGCGCGTTCCATCAGTTAAGCCCCGCGCTTCTTGTATGCGGTCTAGTTCCATTTCAAACATTAGGCGGGTTATTTCATTTACTGGTTTGCTTAGTAATTTCTCAAAGCGGTTTAATTGGTCAACATAGCGGCCTGCGCTTGGTGTGTCGCATTCACTAGCGAATAGGTTGATACAGTCTTTTAAGGTGGGGGTGATATTACGCGCCCGGGCTAAGTCGATTTCGTCAATAATCATTTGCGCGGCTTTGGCTTTGCGGGTTAGATTGCCTTGTGAATCAGTTGCGCCTAAATAACTAAGGTCATCTAGCCATTCTTGTGCATCTTCTCGGGTATCGAATAGTTTAGAGTAACGAACGCCTTTGTATTGCTTTTGAGCATTAAAGCGGGTCTTTTTGCCTTGTTGGCGGGGTGTGATTGTACCGTTTGAAATAGCCATGATTTTAACTCCCATCAAGGGCGGCTAAAAAACCAAGTGCATACCATCTGCATACTTGCTTAATATCCGCGTTTTTTAAGTGGTTTTGAGCACTACTTCAAAAAACCTAAAAAAACGTGTTAAATCAATAACTTGTAATGGTGCCCAGGGCCGGAGTCGAACCGGCACGCCCTTTCAGGCGAGGGATTTTA
>JACUUF010000025.1 GCA_014859465.1 Methyloprofundus sp. | reverse complement strand
TGAGTGCGGTATAACCCAAAAAGCCGAGGGATACATCATGTTATTTGGTGCGAAACTTATTGCTGAGCTTAAATTGAGTGCAATGCACGAATAGGAGGTTGTGGATGCAGCTTGGCCTGAGCCAAGTCATAGTTCATCTGCATGGCAAGCCAAGCTCGGGCGGTACTTACGCCTGCCATTTCCAAGCGCAACGCCAAATCAGGGCTTACTGCGGCACGTCCATTCAGGACGCGAGACAGACCCACCCGTGACATACCTAACCTATCAGCAGTTTCTGTCACGCTGAGGCCAAGAGCAGTAACTACATCCTCCCGTAGCAGTTCGCCAGGGTGCGGAGGGTTCATCATCATGGCCGACACCTCCTTTAGTGGTAATCAACATAATAGACCAGTTCGACATCCACGCCAATAAATCGAAAGGTCACTCGCCAGTTGCCGTTAACCCATATTGACCAGTACCCATTCAACTCGCCTTTCAACGGGTGCAGCTTAAAAGAAGGTATGTTCAGGTCTTCCGGGCCTGCGGCAACATCTAGTAAAGCCAGAATTCGCCGGAGCTTTGCGGCATGCGCCGCCTGAACGCCTAAAATTTCGAGTGACGATGGATTTTCCGTCGCTGGGGGTGCGCAGAATGCGCGTCGGCAACTGGCTGTAGAATCGAGAGATGTGCGACTCAACGGAGGCTGTGGATGCGATCTGTACTATACGATCGTTAAAAATCTGTTCTAATTGGGGTTGGAGATTTTTTTATCACAAACGTCTCTGTTGATCGTTCGAGGCACTGGGAGGGCTCACCTCTCAACGAGCGCCGACTTGAATCGGCAACCCATTGAGAGTTGAAACTTATGCAGACACATAAGATTCTAACGGCTCTCGAAGGTATAGGCAAGGCGCTGGTCGTGGCATTATTGTTGTCATTTCATTTGCTGCGCTGGCTAAGTCTCATGTTGAAATAGAGTTCCGTAACAAAGACCTCATGTTTCGATTGAGCATTCAACGTGCTAAAGCGCGGTGATTTATTGACATGGACGGCAACAGTTTAGAATGCTGTCCTTTATCGAGTTTAGACATAACCTGATTTACGTTAAGCATATCGTTAACTACAGTGAGTACGATGGGCTTTGTAATAAGTACCGAAAATAGGAGGTTTCAATGTTAGCTATAGCTGAAATAACCAAGCTGGCTGGTAACATCATGTCGAATGTTCCATTTCTCGCGGGCATTAGCAACGCAACAGAGCATCGGCAGGCGCTTGAACTGATGGACGCAATGCTAGAGGACTACGACGCCAATTTAGTTGTGATCGAAGCCCTGAGCAACGTCATTGCA
Source organism: Methyloprofundus sp. (assembly GCA_014859465.1). Taxonomy (GTDB): domain Bacteria; phylum Pseudomonadota; class Gammaproteobacteria; order Methylococcales; family Methylomonadaceae; genus Methyloprofundus. The sequence goes on along the minus strand of JACUUF010000025.1, from coordinate 37,620 downwards.
CGTTATGAAGATAAATCATTCCGGTTTGATGTGTTCAATAGCAGACAGGCAGATATTGATCCGGCAGTGGCCACCTTAAAGGTGCTGATGGATCAGAATGGCCTGAATACCACCGATTTTGAATCGGAAATAGGTAAGAAAAGCATGGTGTCTCAGGTACTCGCAGGCAAAAAGAACCTGACCCGAGGACACATTACTAAGTTGGCGAAGCGCTTCGGCGTTAATCCAGCCGTATTTTTTTAGTCATAGGAAATAATATGAATGAAAATCTCGCATTACCGACAAGAGCCACGCTATGACGAAGTAACGTAAACATATGTTCTGCTCAATAGAAGACTCCGTGCTCGACACGACCTATGAGTTCGCTAACCGTTTCAAAGTCGACAGTCGTTGAAATCATATCAAGCGGGCGCTTTCCATTAAGGCCATAGACATTCTGACGCATCCATTCTAATGCGCGCTGCTCATCCCAAAAAAATCTATTGCAAGCTTGATCAACATAGCAAGGCGATACATAACATCACTTTCTTGAATAGTGAATCGCTCATCATGCTTGAGTCTACGCTTGATTGTGCTGATTGGAATAAGAGTCGCGTTATGAAACTCACACTGCGTCAATTTGGCTTTTTCAAGAATATTGCGATAGACAATGGGTTCAAAGCCTTTGTGTATAGCGGTGCGCTTTGAAGTGTATTCGTTTTCAATGCCAAGCGTACGCCAAATCAGTTGGCTTAGGTTTAAAGCTCGTCAGCGGAGTATTAGCCATAAGTTTGATCTTTCCGGTTCAAATGGTTAATCAACATTGGCTCAGTTTTTCTATTGGGTCAAATTGAAATGCGTCGCAGATCACTGCAATTATTCGTCAGGAGCATCAACAGCCCCAACCATAATCGCGAGCATATGAAACAGATAGCGCAGTACAGAGGATGAGTATTTTTGATAGTTTTCCCCGTTACTGTTCACGCCCTCTAGTAGTTCGGCCTCCCTTGGATGGCTGAGATGTAACATCCCGAATGTGCTGGATTTGGTATTATCCACCCGCATGATGGTCTTCGGAATGACTGATTTCCATTTGCCCAAATCCTTCTGATCGCCGTCGGCAGGATACAACTCTAATCGCCAGCGATTCTTACTGATCACGGTATCCAAAAATTCCCTGAATCGCTTTAAATTTTCATGGTTGGTGAATCGAATTCCGGAGTGTGCCGTGTTTACAACGCCTAACCAGTATTTCAGCACCCACTGAAAATGTTCTCGATCACTGCGATATAACGCCCTGATCTTGCTGATAAAAAAATCAATTTCTTCCGCAACTCCACTGTCAGAAGGTTTACCCGGGAGCAACGGAAGACCGTATTCTGTATTTTTCCTGCGCTCTGGGAAAAGTCTAGGCCTATTGTTCCTTGTCTTTAGTGCATGCAGTAATTGTGCGTTATGTAGCCACCGCTCTAACGTGCCTTCGTCGATACCCAGCACCATGGCAACAACGGGTATTGATTCTCCCTTTTCTAATTGCTCCAAGGCTACATAGCAGTCTTCGACAGAATGCCTTTTTTTGTGCTGAACAATCTGCTCATCAAAACCAATTTTCGTTTCAGCAGTCTCGCTCTGGTTAGGATCAAGCTCTTGCATGTGCTGCTCAAGTCGCTTGATCAGAATCTCTCGCTGACGATTGATTGGATAACGTTTTTGTTGTGCTTTTTTAACCGTTGGAATATCTGAACGCTCACTTTGATCTTGCTCAACCTCAACCATTTTGGTCGCCATCAAACCAGTGAATGACTGAGCTGCCGTGAGTGTCAGTGTGGGGTTATAGTTGCGCACACGCTCCCCAATGATCAAGTCTGCAACATGGATATAGTTTGAGAAAGTCGTTTCCGGTGTTGCATGGCCTGCCAGGGCCGACAATGACCAATACCGATCCCGATTGATATCCTGATTGATTGAATAGATGGTCTTGCGTATGCGCGAGGCCATCTCAGAAGAATACGGTGAAAATTGTTCTATTAGCTCAGGCATACCTTCCATAACGAGCATCAGATTGGAAATAGCGGTATGACGAAGATGGTGGAACGACAGATTCTGCAGGTCTTGCTCTACCAAAAGACGCTTAACCAGATCACCTATTCGGTTGCCATTAAAAGGCATTTTCGGAGTTGTGGGCATACTGAACAGCAGGATGTTTGAGTTTCCGTCGTTTCTGGTGCTCCTTGCGTTCAAGTATTGCTGGAACCGTTCAAATTCATCTCCGACCAACAAAACTTTGGTCGGAATACGTCGCAATGCTGAATAACTTTTATTGGAACCGTAGCGATTTTCCCGGACAAAAATCCATTTCTCTGCAGAGTCCTCAATATCCTTCATTCTGAGCTTTAATAGCTCACCTCTCCTCATTCCTGTGCGTATCGCCAGGATCAAGAGAATCTTTAGGCCATCGATAGTGTGTTGATCGAGGCCGGTTATACAGTCGAGACGTTGCAACATTCCGACAAAGGCCTGATTCGAAATCAGACCGGTACGAATACGATTTCGTACGTTTCCAGAAGTAGCATTCGCAAAAAATCTGTTTAAATTTGGTGCGTTAATCGCTTTCTCTAAGAACTCATGAAGCGACTGTAGCCTGCCAAGAAGATAATTTCTGGTCTTTGGATCATCTTTTGCTTCGACCATTTTTTCATAAAGATCCGTCCATTCATCTCCATTTAGGTCTTCCAGCGCCTGATCGTAGGTGTTCAAAAACCAAACAAATTTTATCTCGTCAAAATATCGTTTAAGAGATGACACCGTCAAACGATTTTGCGACTCGATCAGCCACTGTGTGGATAGCCTGAAGTAGTGATCGGTTTCTTTTTTCAGAATCTCGTTGAGCTCTGATAATGCGGCACTCTGTCCTCTTTTAACGCCTCTCTCTTTGATTCGGAGCGCATGATCTATAGAGCGAATATAACCATCGATACTACGCTCCCTCTGACGAGTTTTGCTGAGACCTGATGGAGAGGATGAGCTACTGAAGAATGGAATGGGTTGTTTTGAGGATTGAGCAGGCAGATTCTGCATCCATGACCGCTGGTGCTCTGGCCTAAGAGATGATGACTCTAAATTACCACGGGCTACCTCGATAATGGCTTGTGGAAGTTCGACATCATCCAGCGTTTCTGTCGTGGCCAATGCACCTGCAGCGAATCGCTCCAATGATTTGATTTCAGGGAACCTCTTATTTGATGAAACCGATTCCAATCGGTTGAGAATCAGTTTCCAGGCAATATCCTCATTTAGAGTTTCACGTGCAGTTTTAGCCATACCTATCGCTATGTGAATCAAACCCAGCGTCAATGTATCGGGGTAAAAACGGCGTATTGTGAGGTACTCAGTGCCGTCGGGCGTCTCTTGAGGTAGATTTTCAGGTTCTGTCTCCGGTTTCCAGACCAGATCAATCCAGATGTGGTCGCCATACTTCCCTATGAATCGCTTACCCTCGATGATGGCATTTGCCAGTGCGACCAACGCATGGGGCATCGCTAAGGCTCCATGAACCGCTGCTGAAATCAGTACGTCTGCCAGCGCCTCATCATGCGACACCTTTTTATAGGTTTGGCGACTCAGCATATAGGCATGCCAACCTTGGTAGGCTTCCCCAACGGCTCGGCCCAAGGCCAAATTCTTCAGCGTCCGAACGGATTTTGGTCTTTTAATACTCGTCAAAAATGGAGGCAGAGTCAGGTTCCATTTTTGCTGTGAATTGATCTCACTGATCTTTTGGGTCAGATAGAGATAGGCCAGTCGTAGTCTGCGAATTTCTGTCGCATCACGCCTTAACTCGGATATCCATTCCTGTAGTTGCCTATCGGCCGTTTCAGGATCTGGCAATTGCTGGAAGAGTTCCGGAATTCGGGATCTGATCTGCTCATCAATCTCGGCTCTGACACCTGAGGCAATGCGCGTTTCACCTTTTTTTCTGCGCTCTGCGCGCTCCGCAGATCCGTACAGCTTAGCGTTTGCCATGGCGACCCAGCCCTGTAATTGGCAAAATTTTGAGTTGAATCAATTCATGATCGATCGCAGAGGCTACGGCTTTGAGTTGCTGAAACGACATTCCACTGAACTGTGTCAGACCCTCTTTTCCTAGGCTGGCATGCCCCATAAAACTATCCACAATTTCTCCAGAAAATTGTTTGGCCAGAAACGTTCTGAGGTAATGTCGATGCCAATTTAGAGGCAGGTTAAACAACCCGTTTAACTGATTGTGCAAACTACGAGGCTGAACGACTATCCTCTGATACCCATCCCGGTTTTCATCGAAAAAAAAGAATAGCGGCTGCGTACTGGTCAATGTTTCACGGATAGAGCTCGAAATTGAACGATCAATAGGATCAATAAATACGGCCAATTCATTCAGATGATTTAGATAGTGCTGAATCTGGAGCACTGCCGATTCTGATAGACAAACAATTCGAGATGAATCTCCCGCGCGCACTTCTTTATCGGAAATGAATAGTTTGCCCGTATTGAGATCAAACGCGTTCATATCATTATACGGATCCTTAACTGGGCGATGGCCAGTACAAAGATTCAGATAATGCAGAACATACAACGTGTATCGATTATGCAGTTTCGTGATCTGTCGATGGTGGAACGCTGCTTGAACTGAGGCGGAAATCCTATTAAACAGCCCCGCGATGGCCTCCGGTTTGACCTGTAGTTGAGATCCGCCCAGTTTTTTCTTGGGATCAATTTCTTTATCAACAGAGATGCTAGGGGCAGCCAGTGAAGTGCCGAGTTTCATAGGGAGCAAACCACTCAGCTTTTCCAGATAGGACGCGTGAATGGCAGCGATCTGATTGGCATCGTACTGGTAGTAGTAGGTACCAGCCTCATGAAAACTCAACTCACCAGTTATCAGGCCTATTTCAACACTGTCAGTACCAGTAAAAACCAGATAGTTCAGAAGATAATCCGCGACGCGGCCAATCGAGAGTCGTGTGTTAAATGTTGCGTTTAATTCCTGGAGCCATTGCTCGATTTCAGGTAACAGCGACTCATTTGGTTTGGATTTATCAGGAATAGAGGCCAGAGATTCTGGCAATGCCAGAGTTATAGGGTGGTTATCACGTACGAGCATCTCCTCGTACGCCTGTTCCAGCTTGTGTTTTGGCAGATCAGGCTGATAAACCCACTGAATTGTCGATCCCGCTCTCAGGATGAAATCACCTGCCTTTTGGGGCATTTTGGTAACAATCGATGTGGCCATAATCCGCTCGTATGAGCGGCCTGTCATGAGCATCAGCAGAAGGACCCATTGAGCCGCAGGGGAGAGTATTACTGTATTATGCAGCTCTCTTAGAAAAACCCTCAGCTCATGCTGCGTTAGTCGATTCCAGCTACAGGCAAGATGTTTCTCTCGACGCTCTATCTGTGCGCTGACTGTTTGAGCTTTAGCCATCTTGAGGTATGGAGACTGTTTTATCCAGGACGGATCGTCGCTGGAAGAGGATATTTCAGCGTAGGTTCGGTGTGTTTTGTTGTCGGACAGATACTCTTTAGAGTCCTGGTATTCGGCCTTGAGCTTCGGAGCATTCTGCATCAGACGAATCGCAGGTATCGCATCATCGCCGTTCAATGATTTTGTTACCTGGAGGACTGCCGATTTTTCTGTGTTTGTCTCCTGTTCACTCTCTTGTTGATTATGATGATGAGTACGGGGGTTGCCTAGTTCTCCATCAATAACATCGGCAACTATTCGGTGTATTGACTGGCTGTATCGCCTTGCTGAGTCGGACGATTCATGTTTGATGTCTTCCTTTAATAGTTCATGAGCCGTTTCAATACAGATGCAGGTACCGCTCAAAATTTTTTCTTTCGGAGGACTAGGCCTTGCTCTGTCGTGGTCGCAGAGCAATCGGAATGAAGCGAGGGCCTGCACTAATCTTGCTGTAGATCCAAATTTTTGGCTATGTTGATATAAAGCTATCAGCAGTATTTGTTGCAGGCGTCTTAGATGCTGGGAGTCTGGCTGCTGACAAAGAAATAGTACAAACGGCTTTTTGGTAATCTGTCGATTTTTTTTAATTTGTGCCGACTTGGCAGTCGCTTTGTCAGCCAAATCGTTCATGCCAGATGCAGCGTAAGAGTAACTGAACTCCTTAGCCATTGTGTCGGCATAGGTTCGGGTTGTCTGTAGATTGTCATTTTTGCTGCGATTTAAGGCATTTATCTGGGTATCCGGAGCATTTAGATATTCATCCAATAAGCGCAAGATCAGAATATGCGCCAGCTCTTTATCCTCACCAGCAATCTCCTCAGCCAGAATCTTATACAGCATAAAATCGTTACCTGCCCTGAGTCTTGACCTGATGGCGAACGGATTTTCGACTCTCATTGCTGAGGTATTCTACGTAAGGCATTAATTCTCGTTTACTCGTGTTCACGATCAGGGATTTTAGCTGGGCTGGATTGGCTAGATTTAACACATCATGGAGATCACGTAATACGGTTTTTCTATGGGGACATTGCAAAATTTGCACCACTGCATTTACCCACACAGTGTGTTCTATTTTGGCTGCATCCGAGTCGCTGTGGATGATTGCCCAAATGTGCTGCTGTTCAATCCGATTGAATTGAATGAAATCGTCGAAGCCGCTGATCAAGAAGTATGATTGTTGGTCGTTTTTAACGAGATGCACAGGCCGTAAAAACTGGCTGCCGACAAAGTCATCCATATTTATCCTGGTCATGTCTCCCAGCGTTTTGCGAAAGGCGTAAGAGTTATACAGGCTATGTAGTGTTGGGTGAATCGTAATCGTGTCCAGTTTGATTTTTTTCATCTCAATTCCTTAGTGACCTTCTTTGATACTAGAGCACTCAAGTGAGGCCATCAATGCTAACTGTTTGAATCAATTTGCTGGTGCAGCCGCCCTCAATTGAAGATCAAAAAAAGGAATATGAACATTTATTGTTCTTTTTGTTTTCAAAGTCGAGATTTCTGCTACGATGATACCTAATCAATTTTATCAGGTGTTGCTGGTCTAGCAAAATAATGAAATCAATACCGAAAACCAAGGATGACCAGAATCCGTTGCGCTTAACACAGTTGCCCCAAGCAACCAGAGATCGCATTGCCCACATCGATTTCACCTTATTATTTAAGGGCGAAGCGGTACGAGCGGATTTAGTCGATCGCTTCAACATAGCCGCCGCACAGGCAACGAAAGACTTCACGATGTACCGAGAGCTTGCGCCAGGCAACATTGAATATGACCAAAAGCTCAAGTTGCATAAGCGTGGTGAAGCATTTCAACCCTTGTTCGACTATGACGTTGTGAGAACACTGGCAACCATTAGTCAAGGGTACGGCGATGGCTTCACTGGAAAGGTAAAACCGCCTCTGGCCTGTGAAGCGCCTTATCACCTTAACAAGCCCAGTTTATCGATAGTGGCGAAAGTTACCGAGGCCATACACAAAGGCAAAGCCTTGAGTATCACCTATGTGTCGTTATCGAGCGGTGAAACCACGCGTGAAATTGTGCCGCATACGCTGGTAGACAATGGCCTGCGTTGGCATGTTCGTGGCTTTGACCGCAAGCGTGGTGAATTCAGAGACTTTGTACTGACCAGAATGAAAGCAGCGGTTGTGCTTGAAGACTCAACATTGACTGAAACGGAGCTCGAAGCTCAGGACAGGCAATGGAACCGCTTTGTAGAGCTGGAGTTAGTGCCGCACCCACGCATAGAGCACAGCGAAGCGATTGAACTGGATTATGGCATGATGGGTGGTGTAATGAAGGTTGAGATCAGGGCGGCAACAGCAGGATATTTGCTGAGACTCTGGAATGTCGATTGTTCTACTGAGCACTCGTTAATAGGCTCTGAGTATCAGCTTTGGTTGCGTAACAGCCAGGCACTTTATGGCGTCACCAACTTAGGTATTGCACCGGGCAGAACACGTTAATCGAACAATGCAGCGGCCTCTGGGCGCTAAAGAAAAACCAAAATTTTAAACTTATAGTGCTGCCGGTGCAGTGCCTGAAGGGGCTCTAACCAGCACGGAACAGGAACAAAAACATGGACCACAGCGTACACAACAAACTCATCTCATTTATTTGGAACATTGCCGACGACTGTTTACGGGATGTGTACGTTCGCGGTAAGTACCGTGATGTGATTTTACCTATGGTGGTATTACGACGTTTAGATACCTTGCTGGAACCCAGCAAAGAAGCCGTGCTAGCCGAGGTGAAGTTTCAAAAAGAAGAGATGATGGCCACCGAGCTGGACGACGAACCATTGAAAGCCGCCAGTGGCTATGTGTTTTACAACACCTCTAAGTGGACGCTGAAATCACTGTACAACACCGCCACCAACAACCAGCAAATCATGCTGGCCAATTTTGAAGAGTACCTGCTGGGTTTTAGCGACAACGTCAAAGAGATCGTTGAGTGCTTTAACCTTAAGTCGCAAATTCGTCACATGGCCTCTAAGCAGGTGCTGCTGGACGTGGTCGAAAAGTTTGTTTCGCCCTACATCAATCTCACCCCCGATCAGGCAGATGACCCTGATGGCAACAAAATGCCTGGCCTGACCAACCTGGGCATGGGCTATGTATTTGAAGAGCTGATCCGTAAATTTAACGAAGAAAACAACGAAGAGGCGGGCGAGCACTTTACCCCGCGTGAAGTGATCGAGCTGATGACGCATTTGGTGTTTGATCCAGTCAAAGACCAGCTTCCATTGACCATGACCGTATATGATCCGGCTTGCGGTAGCGGCGGTATGCTGACCGAGTCGCAAAACTTTATTGAAGAAAAGTACCCCAACGCCAATCGCGACATTTACCTGTACGGTAAAGAGATCAACGACGAAACCTACGCCATTTGTAAATCCGACATGATGATCAAAGGTAACAACCCTGAGAACATCCGCGAAGGTTCGACGCTATCTACCGATGAATTTGCCGGTACTAAATTTGATTTCATGCTCTCTAACCCGCCTTACGGCAAAAGCTGGGCAGGTGAGCAAAAGCACATCAAAGACAACAAAGATGTGATCGACCCGCGCTTTAAAGTGCGCCTTAACGATTACTGGGGCAACGAAGAAGTGGCCGATGCCACGCCACGTTCCAGCGATGGCCAGTTGCTGTTCCTAATGGAAATGGTCAACAAAATGAAAGACCCAGCGGTTAGCCCGCTCGGCAGTCGCATTGCCTCGGTACATAACGGCTCGTCACTCTTTACCGGTGACGCAGGTGGTGGCGAGAGCAATATTCGCCGCTTTATTATCGAAAATGATATGTTAGACGCCATAGTGCAACTGCCGAATAACCTGTTCTACAACACCGGTATCACCACCTATATCTGGCTGTTAAACAACAACAAGCCAGCGCAGCGCAAAGGCAAAGTGCAGTTAATTGACGCCAGCCTGCTCTACCGCAAGCTGCGTAAAAACCTGGGCAATAAAAACTGTGAGTTTGCCCCAGAGCATATCGCCGAAATTACCGATACTTACTTGTCTTGTGCTGCTATTGAACGCCAGTTAGATTCAAACAATGACCCTGTTGGTATCGCCAGTAAAGTCTTTAATAACGAAGATTTTGGCTATTACAAGGTAACCATTGAGCGCCCAGACAGACGCAAAGCCCGCTTTAGCCAAGAGGCCATTAACCCGCTGCGGTTCGATAAGCAACTGAGCGACGTTATGGCGCATCTTTATCAGCAATACGGTGTGCGTGTCTATGAGAAAACCGGTTTTGGCGCAGATCATAAACAAAGCTTCTTAAAATCGATTGAAAAAGAAATTATCAGCTGGTGTGAAGAGCAGGATATTAGCCTGAATGCCAAAGCTAAAACCAAACTGCTGGATGTTAGCCACTGGTTAGCGCAAAAAGCGCTGCTGCAAACCGCAGAGCAGCTAATGGCCAGCATTGGTGAGTCCGAATTTAACGACTACAACCAGTTTAAACAGCTGGTCGATGATACATTAAGAGCCAGTGGCACTAAACTTTCTGGCCCAGAGAAAAACAGCATCCTCAACGCCGTAAGCTGGTACGACGAAACTGCGGTAAAAGTGGTCAATAAAGTGGTGAAGCTAAGCGGTGATAAGTTAGCCGCATTACTGGCGCATTTGGGCTGCAAGGAAGCCGACCTGCCGGATTTTGGCTATTTCCCTGTTTCAGCAAAAGAAGGTGGTAAGAAAGGCGAATATATCACCTATGAGACTAACGCTGATTTACGCGACAGCGAGTCAGTGCCGCTATCCGGTGGTGAAAAGCAGCAAAGTATTCATCAATACTTCCTCGATGAAGTAAAACCGCACGTTGCCGAAGCCTGGATTAATTTGGATTCAGTAAAAATTGGCTATGAAATCAGTTTTAACAAGTATTTCTATCGCCATAAACCGCTACGTTCTTTGGAAGAGGTTGCGGCTGATATTATTAGCCTGGAGCAAAAGGCTGAAGGCTTAATTGCGCAGATTTTGGGTGTGCCAGTAGAAAAGGTTCAGGGGTAACCAGTTATGATAAATATTGCTGAAATGCCTAAATATGAGTCGTACAAGGATTCAAACGCTGACTATTCAGGCTTGATTCCTGTTGATTGGAACTTAGTCCCTATACGAGCGATTTTTGAGGAAAGAAATGAGAAAAACTCAGGGCCTAAAACAGAATATATTTTATCTGTAACTAGAGACAGAGGCGTTATCCCCTATGATGAAAAAGGAGCTATAGGTAACAACAAATCTGAAGATATTGAGCGATATAAACTCGTTTACGAGAATGATCTTGTTATAAATAAAATGAATGTTGTTATCGGCTCACTTGGCCTAAGTAAATATTTCGGTGCACTTAGCCAAGTTTATATTGTCTTGAGGCCAAAAACAGAAAAATTCAGCATCAGATATTATGCATATCTATTTCATAATGAACCGTTTTATAAATCTTTGATTAGATATTGCACTGGCATAATGGAATTAAGAGAAAGTTTAAATAAGGATCAGTTTAAGCAACTTTATCTCCCATTTCCGTCTATTGAGGTACAGGTTCTAATCGCCAACTTCCTCGACCAAAAAACAGCGCAAATCGATGAAGCTATTGCTATTAAAGAGCAGCAAATCAACCTGCTAAAAGAGCGCAAGCAAATTATTATTCAGCAAGCGGTTACCCAAGGGCTGGATCCCAATGTGCCGATGAAGGATTCGGGTGTGGAATGGATTGGCATGATTCCAGAGCATTGGGAGGTCAAAAAACTTAAATATATGGTGAGATTCTTCGGCGGAGGAACTCCAAGTAAAGATATTAAGGATTACTGGGGTGGCGACATATTATGGGTTTCTCCAAAAGATATGAAGATGCCATTTATATCGAGTTCCATAGATACCATCACAGAATTAGCGGTTAAAAAATCGGCTGTTAAATTGATAGAAGAAGGCGCGATTCTGATAGTCGTTCGCGGCATGATTTTAGCAAAAAAGATCCCTGTCGCTATTGCAACAAAAGAATTGACAATAAACCAAGATATGAAAGCTTTGGTTGTCAGTGATGAATCGCTTCCTGACTTTCTAATGCGCTTGCTAGATGGGTTGCATGAAACGCTGTCGACTCTTTTGGAAGAGTCCGGTCATGGTACAAAAACATTGCCAACTGAAAAATTGGGGAGTCTTAATTTACCTATCCCACCTTTTATAGAGCAAGAAAAAATAGTGAATTTTGTTGATGATCAATCACTTTTTTTTGAGCGATCCATTGAAATTCAAGAAGAACAAATCGAAAAACTCAAAGAATACAAAACCACCCTGATCAACAGCGCTGTCACTGGCAAAATCAAAATCACACCAGAAATGCTAGAGCAAACAGGAAGCTAACGCTATGTTCAGGGTGAATCAGCAAACCAACCGCATCAGTTCGGTGAAAAGTAAAAGCTTCAGTGAGCTGGGCTTTACCGAACGCAAGCACCTACAAGAGTGGCTGGCCTACCAACCCGATGCCTTGGGCGAAGAGCTACTAATCATCCAAAAGGAGTTTGATGGCTTTGATGATACCCGTGAACGCCTCGACTTATTGGCGCTCGATAAAGATGGCAACTTGGTCATTATTGAAAACAAGCTGGACGACAGTGGCCGTGATGTGGTGTGGCAGGCGCTTAAGTATGCCTCTTACTGTGCCAGCCTAACCAAGGCACAAATTGTCGAGATTTATCAGCAATACCTTGACCGCTATGAGCCTGTGGCAAGCGAGCCAGAGTTAAACGCACCACAGCATGCCGCCGCCCGTATTTGCGAGTTTTTGGATGCACCAGACCTTGATGAAGTAAAACTAAACCTGGGTAACAGCCAACGCTTAATGCTGGTGGCAGCGAATTTTCGCAAGGAAGTCACCAGCACCGCACTCTGGTTATTAGGCCAGGGCATTAATATCGCCTGCTTTAAAATCACGCCCTATGCTTTGGGCGAGCAGTTGCTGATTAATATCGATCAGATTATTCCCACCCCAGAAGCGAAAGAGTTGATGATTGGCATTAGCGCTAAAGAAGCCGAAGAGAAAAGCGCCGAAGTGGTACTTAAAAACCGCCATACGGTGCGTCGCGAGTACTGGGAGCGTGCCTTAGAGGCGTTTCAGAAAAGCAGCTGCGACTTGTATGACAATATCAGTACCACTAAAGATCATTGGTTGTGTGCGGGTTCTGGCGTAACAGGTTGCCCATTCAGTCTGATTTTTAACCAAAAAGAGCTGCGTGTTGAGCTATGGCTGAGCCGATCCAACAGCGAAGAAAACAAATGGTTGTTTGACGAGCTTGTTAATCAGAGAAGTCAGATAGATTCAGCATTTGGGGAGCCTCTTGAATGGCTTCGCCTTGATGACAAAAAACAATCGCGCATCCAATATTCGACAAAAGTTGATGGCTTCAATAAAGACACCTGGTCGCAATCCGTCGAGTGGCATTTGACACAAATGACGAAGTTAGAACAAGCCTTAAAAGGCCCCTTGCAAAAAGCGTCGCAGGGCTTAAAACAAAAGGAAAAAGAATGACGGTCACCGTTTTAACCTGCTCTGCTGCAAACCTATTGCAAGGCCAGTTGCCTCTGACGAGCAATGGTCAGCCTGTAAGCGGAACACTAACCATCCCTGAGTATCAACGGCCTTATCGTTGGCAAGATCAGCAACTGGCGCAATTACTGGGGGATATTACCGCTCACAATGCACACACACCTGAGCTGCCTTTTTACCTTGGTAGTTTAATTCTGCATCAGGCAAACGGGAAATTGAATATTATTGATGGCCAGCAACGGGTAACGACCTTGGCGCTGATCGCTTGCCTGCTGCACCGGGACGACAGTCACCCTTTGGTCAGCACGCTGGAATACGAACACCCAATCAGCCAGCAGCAGATCAAGCACAACCTGAAGTGGCTACAAGATACTTTCAGTGCTCAACCCGAGTATTTGCAAACGCTATTGGATTTCCAAAAGCTTCAGTTCACCCTGGTAATCACCCAAACGGAAGACGACGCTTACCGTTTCTTTGAAACGCAGAATACCGGAGGTGTTAGGCTGGGTGGCCCAGATATTATAAAGGCACATCACCTGCGTGCTATAGACACCCTGCACCAAAAAACCTTTGCCAAACAATGGGAATCATTGGGCAAGCTGGATGATACCGTTAGCGCACTGTTAAAAGGCCGTTATTGGCAGCGGATCAACATGCGTGAATTGCCTTCACACCAACAAAATAAACTGGTTCGCGACACCATTGTGTCCGAGCTGGCGCAACAAACAGGCAAAGGTGCAGATGTTTCGTTTGGTCGCGTGCATCGCCAAGTGGGCTTGGCGGGCGAGGTCAGCCAACATTTGCACCAGCAGGGTTATGAGCTACGCCAACCACTAAACGCAGGTGTGAACAGCATTCGCTATTTGAGCTATTTCCAGGGCCTGTACCAGCATTATTGGGACAAGCCCGATTTACCCCATTTACCGGGCTTTCAATCCTTCATTGCTTGGCTGAAAGGGCTGGAAGGCTGCGGTTATCTCGAGGGTTTGTATAAGGCTTGTTTACTGCAATACATCAGCCAGTTTGGGGAGTACCAGTTAGAAACAGCGGCCAAAAAACTGTTCCGCGTGGTGTATTCTCGCCGAGTGAGCAACCAGAAGGCCGTGCGTGAAAACTCGATTTATGCCTTTGTCAGGGAGACACCAGTTCTGGACTGGGTAGCCCTTAGCTACACGCCCGAACAGTGCTTCGCCTATCTGGATGGATTCAAGCTCACCGTGGACGGTAATAATTTGGAGCCAGATATAAGGAGCGTGAAAAAACGCTATATGGGTAAGGTCAACGAATTCTTTGGACTTAATCTAGCTTCGGAAGATTACAAGCAAGGCTTCGCCAAGGCGTTAACGCTCAAAGTGGCTGGAGGCCTACAATGAATACAATCGCAACCCAGCAACAAGTAAATACCGAACTGCTGACTTTACAGCAAGTACACGAACGTAAATTGAGTTTTATTATCCCCAGCTACCAACGGCCTTATGTTTGGACAGCTGAAGATGCCGAGAAGTTGTTTGAGGACATTAAAGCTTCGTTCGACTCCAAAGAGGGGGAGTATTTTATTGGCAGTGCGCTTTCTGCCCGGCGAGATACGGCCACACACCCTATGTATGAGTTGATTGATGGTCAGCAGCGCACTACTACCTTAATGCTTATGTCTATTGCTTTTAAAGCCGCAAATATACGCTGTGCTCTGGCTGAGGTGTCGGTGCTAGGCAATCAGTCACGCCTTGGTTTTGAAATTCGTGATTCGGTCGGCCACTTGCTCGGCAGCTTTGCGGGGCTGAAGGACTTGCCACGGCCGGGCGATGAGGAAGTTAAACGAGATGAGTACTTGCGCCCGCTGGCAGCTAATTTGAGTGTGTTGAAGCAGCAAGTTGAAAAATTGAGTGGAGTTGATGGCTTCGATCTGGAGGCTTTTGCCGACTACCTTTACAGCAAGGTGGTATGGGTAAACAATATCGTGCCGGTAGAAATGGATCTGAATCGCTTATTCTCCAGCATGAACACCGCTGGCATTCAGTTAGAACCGGTAGATCTACTAAAAGCCCGGCTTTTGAAGAAGATCAACACGGACAAGGCACTGTACAGCAAGATATGGCAGGCTTGTGAGCATCTGGAAAACTACTTCGAACGCTCTCTGCGGCAATTGTTTGATAAGGCAAACTGGAATGCACTTGAATATAAAGATTTGAAGCAGTTCAGTACTGCGTTTGTTGCAGTGGAAAGCGTTCCAGGAGCCGAACTGGCTATTGGTAAATCGGTTGCCATGCTGTTGGCGGAGGTGAATGCCGGAGATGCCCAAGACAATGTTCAGGAGCAAGCGCATCCTGACGGCACAGAGAACATTGATTTAGAAACCGTGTATTGCCGTTCCATTATTAGCTTTGAATTACTGCTAATTCACACCCTCAGAATTTTCTGTGCCCGCAGCGGCATGGCTGATTTAGAACCACGAATTAAAGCGGGTAACCTTTTGGCGTGTTTTGACGTGCTGGTCAAACAGGATGAAGCCGAAATCAAAGCCTTTATCGAACTGCTGTGGCAGGTGCGTTATCAGTTTGATACCTGGGTAGTGAAATGGGTTGAGCACGACGACCGTGAAGACCCTCATTTACGCTTAACCAGCATCAGCCGCTCGCTATCGAGCGGAAAATACTACATTAACCGCACCGCCAAAGAGCTGAGCAACCTGGTGCAGTTGCAGGCAGTGCGCAATTTTACTGGTGATCGTTCTGCCCATTATTGGCTGACAGCGTTGCTAGGCCGCCTGATTGAACAGCCTGATATGGATGAAGAACAGGTATTGGCAACACTTGAGCAATTGGATAACTCACTGTCGTTAACCAGCGAAACTCAAAAAGAAGCCAGCTTCAAGATAGCACAAGAGCAACTGCCTGCTGTTGCCAAATGGAGTGAGCAGCAAGCTTATTTTGCAGATCCATTGGGCACCCGTTTTGAACATTACTGGTTTCAAAAGCTTGAGTACTTGCTGTGGAAACAAGGAGATAAAACAGACGAGAAGTTGAAAACTTACCGCATTACCTCCAAAAATTCGGTGGAGCATGTGCATCCGCAAAAGGAGGAGTACAAAAATACGATGGATCACAACGCTTTGAATGCCTTTGGTAACCTGGTGTTGTTGAGTCCTGGTGAAAACTCTTCCTACAGCAATCAGACAGTGCTAAAGAAAAAAGCCGACTTTGACAGCAAGCCCAAGTACGACTCACTAAAACTGAAAGCCCTATTTAGTACATACGAACGGATGGCTAATCATTGGGGCGTAACAGGGATTCAGGCGCACCAAACCGACATGCTGGGTATTCTTCAACAACATTACCTAAAGAAGGACTCGTCGCATGACCGTTGATCGTAGCTTGGTCTATTTGCAGTCATTGCTGAAAGAGCTGTGCTCCTTGCCACAGGAAACCGAGTGGGTCGAATTTAAGCAAAACAATGATGATCCGGTGATGATCGGCGAATACATCTCAGCATTGGCCAACTCGGCAGCCTTGTTGGGTAAGCAGTCGGCTTATGTGGTTTGGGGAGTGGAGGATGCGTCGCACGCCATAATTGGAACCACGTTCAAGCCTTCTATTGCCCGTCACAAACAGCAGGAACTCGAAAGCTGGTTATTGCAAAAAACAGCCCCAAAAATCCATTTTCGTTTTTTCGAATTTACCCCCATTGGTGATCTGCCTGTTGTGCTTATGGAAATACAAGCTGCTGCACATAATCCGGTGCAGTTTGATGGTGTTGAGTTCATCCGTGTAGGCTCTTATAAGAAGAAGTTGAAAGAATTTCCCGAAAAAGAGCGGGCGCTGTGGCGCGTATTTGATAAAACACCCTTTGAGCGGCAAATGGCGGCAAATGTGAGTGTCGGCGAGGTATTGACCCTGCTGGACTACCCCGCTTACTTTGAATTGACGGGTATGCCTTTACCAGAAAATCGCACGGGCATTTTGAATGCATTGCAGGCGGATCAGTTGATTAAGGCAATGCCAGGCGAGCAATGGGGCATCACCAACTTAGGCGCCATTTTATTCGCTAAGAAATTGCAGAGTTTTCAACACCTTGGCCGTAAGGCCGTGCGGTTAATCTTGTACCGTGGTAACAGTCGCGTTGAAACGATACGCGAAATAGAAGGTAACAAAGGCTATGCCGTTGGTTTTGAAGGGCTTATTGATTACCTGAAAACCATGCTGCCGTCTAATGAGGAAATTGGTAAGGCGTTTCGCAAAGAGGTACCCATGTACCCTGAGCTGGCGATTCGTGAACTGGTTGCTAATGCCATTATCCATCAGGACTTTAGCCTATCGGGTACTGGCCCGATGATCGAGTTGTTCGACAATCGTTTAGAAATCACCAATCCTGGTGTGCCGCTGGTGGATACGCAGCGCTTCTTAGATAGCCCGCCACAAAGCCGTAATGAGGTGCTGGCTTCATTCATGCGGCGAATCAATGTCTGTGAAGAACGGGGCAGCGGTGTAGACAAGGTGATTAGTCAGATTGAAGCTTATCAGTTACCGGCGCCTATCTTTGAAAAAACCGAGCAGCATACGCGCGTGGTGCTGTTCACTTACAAAGACTTTAAAGATATGGAATCTGAAGATAGGGTAAGGGCATGCTATCAGCATTGTTGTTTGAAGTACGTGAATCGGGTTCCTATGAATAATACGTCGCTTAGAGAGCGCTTTCGTATCGAAGAGGGTAACAGTGCCATGGCGAGCCGAGTGATCAAGCAAGCGGTTGAGGCAAAACTTATTCGGCTCTACGACCCCAATGCCAACAGAAAAGCGTATCGCTATGTACCCTATTGGGTGTAAAGATGTTTCATTTGACAGTCATTTGACTGAGAGACGTGGGTATCGCCTTAAACCCAATAGAATCAAGGGGTTGGTTGGTGTTGCTCATTTGACTGAGCACTTGGCATAGCGTCATCAAAAATCAACAGGTAGGAAATTTATGGTCAGCCAAACCAATGAACAAGCACTAGAAGCAGCGATTGAACGGGCGTTAACAGGCACTTGCCTGGAAGAGCAGAACAGCAACCTGTCTGATGTTGCAGTGCCTAGTTATGGCGTGAGTCATTGTGGTTATTTGATAGGCCATGTGAACGATTTTAACAAATTGTATGCCCTTGATACGGAGCTATTTTGGCGCTTTTTAAGCAATACACAAGAACAAGAACTCGCCAAACTGCAAAAAAACAATCCTGTTGATTGGCAACGCAAGATTCTTGAGCGCTACGATCGCTTGATCAAGAAACACGGAGTGCTGCATTTGTTGAAAAAAGGACTGAGTGTGGACGATGCCCATTTTCACCTTCTGTATCCAGCGCCCCTGGCCAGCAGCAGTTCAGCGGTTCAGCAACGCTTTGCAGAGAATTTGTTCAGTTGCACTCGACAGGTGCGTTATTCGCAAGCCAATCCGATGCAAGAAATCGACATGGTGTTGTTTATCAACGGCATTCCGTTGATTACGCTGGAATTAAAAAATGCTTGGACCGGTCAAAATGCTCGCTACCACGGACAAAAGCAATACCGAGAGGACCGTGATGCCACTCAGCCTTTGTTGAGTTTTGGTCGTTGCTTGGTTCACATGGCGGCAGACACTGACGAAGTGTATATGACCACTAAGCTGACAGGTAAAAGCACGTTCTTTTTGCCCTTTAATAAGGGATACAATCATGGCAAAGGCAATCCACCTAATCACTTTTTGAATGGTATTGGGGGGCATAAAACCGCTTACCTATGGCAAGAGATTTTTACTAAAGAGAGCTTGGTCAATATCATCCAGCACTTTGTGCGCTTGGATGGCAGCAGCAAAGATCCATTGGCGAAGCGTACCTTATTTTTCCCTCGCTACCATCAGTTAGATGTGGTTCGGAAACTGGTTAAGCATGCTTCCGAGCATGGCGTGGGGAATACCTATTTGATTCAGCATTCGGCGGGTTCGGGAAAGTCAAATTCAATCACTTGGGCCGCTTACCAATTGATTGAAACCTATCCCGCAAGCCAGGGCGCAGCAGGTGGCAGAAGTTTAGAGCAGCCCTTGTTTGATTCTGTGATTGTGGTGACGGACCGCCGGTTACTGGACAAACAATTGCGCGACAACATCAAGGAATTTTCAGAAGTTAAGAACATCGTTGCGCCAGCGTTTAAGTCATCAGAGCTCAAGTCGGCATTGGAAAGTGGCAAGAAAATCATCATTACCACCATCCAAAAATTTCCGTTCATTATTGATGGTATAGCTGATCTTAGTGACAAGCGCTTTGCGGTGATTATCGATGAGGCACACAGCTCTCAGTCTGGCTCGGCACACGACAATATGAACCGCGCCATGGGACACTCCGACGTTGAAGATGCCGAAGACGCGCAAGATAAAATTTTACAGGCCATGAAATCGCGCAAGATGCGTGGTAATGCGTCTTATTTGGCCTTCACCGCCACACCCAAGAACAGTACGCTGGAAAAGTTTGGAGAGCGCCAGGAAGACGGCTCTTTCAAGCCGTTTCACTTGTATTCCATGAAGCAGGCCATTGAGGAGGGCTTTATTCTGGATGTTCTTGCGAATTACACCACATACAAAAGTTACTACGAGATCGAAAAGTCCATTGCTGAAAACCCAGAGTTTGATACCAAAAAAGCGCAAAAAAAACTCCGCGCTTACGTGGAGCGAAGCCAGCATACTATTAATACCAAAGCGGAGATCATGCTGGAGCATTTCATCCCTCAGGTGGTGAATGCGAAAAAATTGCGCGGTAAGGGCAAAGGCATGGTGATCACTCAAAATATTGAAACCGCCATTCGCTATTTTAAAGCCATTCAGCGCATGCTGGCTGAGCAAGGTAATCCGTTTAAAGCGCTGATTGCATTTTCAGGTAGCAAGGAGGTGGACGGCATTGAGTATACGGAAGCGGATATGAACGGTTTTTCTGAAGCTGACACCAAAGATAAATTTGATACGGATGATTACCGTTTGTTGGTGGTGGCGAATAAGTATCTGACTGGCTTTGATCAACCTAAGTTATGCGCCATGTATGTTGATAAAAAACTGTCTGGCGTACTGTGTGTGCAGGCTTTGTCGCGCCTTAATCGCAGTGCGCCCAAGCTGGGCAAAAAAACTGAAGACTTGTTTGTGTTGGATTTTTTCAACTCGGTAGAAGACGTACAGCTGGCCTTCGATCCGTTTTATACGGCGACATCGTTATCACAGGCAACGGATATTAACGTGCTGCATGAGTTAAAAGATTCACTGGACGAGGTGGGTGTTTACGAGTGGTATGAGGTTGAAGACTTTGTTAAGCGTTATTTTGATAACGAGGATGCGCAAACGCTAAGCCCGATCATTGACCAAGCCGCTAGCCGTTTTGATGCCGAACTTGAATTAGAACATGACGGAAAAATAGATTTTAAGATCAAAGCCAAGCAGTTTGTGAAGATTTACGGCCAAATGGCAGCCATCATGCCTTATGAAATGGTGAGTTGGGAAAAGCTGTTTTGGTTTTTGAAGTTCTTAATACCGAAATTGAAAGTGGATGACCCTGATGCCGATGCGATCGACGAATTACTCGAATCGGTTGATCTGAGCTCATACGGTTTGCAACGTGTGAAGCTCAACCACAGCGTTACACTCAGTGATGAAGAAACGGCGCTCGATCCGCAAAACCGGAACCCGCGTGGCGGGCATGGTGGCGACGCTGAAACCGATCCGCTGGATGAAATTATCCGCACTTTCAATGAACGTTGGTTTCAGGGGTGGAGCGCCACGCCAGAAGAGCAAAAGGTTAAGTTTGTAAACATTGCCGATAGTGTTCGCAGTCATCCGGACTTCGAAAGCAAGTGTAAAAACAATCCAGATCCTCATAACAGAGACTTAGCCTTCGAGAAAATCCTCAAAGAGATCATGCTGGAACGTCGCAAAAATGAGCTTGAGCTTTACAAGTTGTTCGCTGGCGATTCCGCATTCAAAACGTCCTGGACGCAAAGTATGCAGCGTATGGTTGGTATGTAGGTAGAAAGGAGGCATGATTTTGCTAAAGGAAATCTTAGAGTTGTTAGATGAGTCACCAGGATTGAAAGGACGTCAAATTGCTCACGAATTGAGTCTGGATAAGTCCCAAGTAAACTCGTTTCTTCACAAAAATAAGGATACGTTTGTGAAAAACTTAAATCATGAATGGTGCCTGATACGGGCACAGCATGTGGAAATTGATTTCGCTACAGGTTGGATTGATGAAAAAGCCTTTGAAAATGCTATCGGTAAGCTTTCGTACCAAAAAGGTGCAAACAAGATAACATTTAGATTCGGTATCGACTGTAAGTTTCTGCTTATAGCATTGGCCCGTTTCCTTGCTCTCGCGAATCAGCTTACTGCGAATGGGAAGGATGTGGTGATAGATACTACAGCATGTCCCAATACACACAGTTTCTTCAGCAGAAATGGCTTCTTTGACTATCTTAATCGAAGAGTAACTTGCTTTCCTGATAGACCCGTTTTGTCGGCTGCTAAAACTTATCGGGATAATAGCGATACCTTGGTCGAACTAGGAGAAATTGCACAGCCAACCCAAAACAAGGAGCTTGTAATTCGTTTGGGCGACAGATTTGTTGAGCATTCTTCAGCTAGCTATTTCTTAGCGGCTAAGACTGTTTTTTCAGAGCTTGTAGGCAACGTTACTGATCACAGTGAATCCAAAATACCTGGACTAGCAGGTCTGCAAGTGTATCGACCGTATAATAAACCAAAGCATATTCAAACAGTCATATCCGACTCTGGTTTAGGTATTGCCGCTACCTTGAGAACAACGTTACAAAGTGAACATCCGAAGTTGTACGCACAGTTTTCAGCGGAAACTGTTGAGAATGACATTGCGCTCGTTCAAAAAGCATTTACATCTGGTGAGGTTAGTCGCTTTGGTAAAGGCCGGGGGCTAGGCTTTAAGAGTAGTCGAGAGTACGCTAGCAAAGAGAAAGTTATCATTGTTATTAGGCAGCTAACTTTCTCATTGGCTTTGGAATACTCGAAGGGACAACTCATCAATGTTTCTGAAGATCGGGGGTTGGTCCCTATCACAGGAACCCACATCTGTTTTGACTTCTATGTTGACAATTTCTGATAAATAGTATCAACTTAATCAGATGAAACAGTTGACTCATAAAATTCTTCTTTCAGAAGTCGTAGGTTCTGACCATGCCTTTGGTAACGATGAAGGTAGTGAAGCCTATGTGAAGATTAAAAAGATCGTTGATGGTCACCCATCATGCGATATTTTTGCTATCAGCTTGGAAGGCATTCGATTCACTGATGCTTCTTTTCCTCGTGAAAGTGTAATCTCGTTGGCTAAAGCATTGAAAGGAGAAAAAGGTTTTTACCTTTCTAATGTACCGAGTCGTGACCTTCTGGATAATTGGTCTTATGGCGCTACAGCCAAGGATCAACCTCTTCTAGTCAAGAGCGATAGCGGTTACGAAGTGCTTGGTGTAAAACTCAGTGCGACTGTCAAAGAGCTTCTAGATTTTGTTATTGCAAAAAAGACAGTGACTTCGTCACATGTATCTAAGCACTTTGACATTTCAGCACAGAATGCCAGTGGTCGATTAAAGAAGCTTCATGCTACAGGTCTTGTGTTAGGTCAAAAAGAAGTGGCAGAGTCAGGTGGACTGGAATTTGTCTACCGATCAATTGTGTAGTTTTTTTTGATTTTCTGGTTAGTCTGCTTGCGTTAATCAGAATTGAAGTTTATTATTTGATCAGATCCTTTGGATCTTTTTTATTAATATCTGATAAATGTGATTAAGTTAAGCAGAATAGGAGGCTTTATGGCTACAAATCCCCCATCAGATGACGGACACAGAAACGGTGCCGTTAAAGGTAGATCTCAGACTCAGACGCCAAGCGGACATTGGGTAAAGCGAGATGCTGATACTGGTCGATTCATGGATGTAAAGACATCTGACAAAACGCCTTTTAAAGGCGTCAGGAAGGAGAAATAGTTTGGCTAATGGTAAAACCCATTTGGTCGTCGGGGCTGCGGTTGGTTTAACCGTTGCCCTAGCGGACAACAAAAAACAAGCTGTCAGTCACCATCCTGTAACTGCCATTACGGTTGGCTCTCTATTTGGCAAGCTTCCAGATATTCTGGAACCCTCTTTGGGTAACCCTCACCATCGCCAGTTTTGCCACAGTCTATTGGTGTTAACTGCACTAGGTATTGGTCTCAAACATTTGTATGAGTGGCAACCGGAAGAGGCAATTGATAAGTGTCTTCGCGGGCTGGGGCTAATCGCCGGATGTGCTTATGTCAGCCATTTGCTCTGTGATGCGACAACACCGCGCTCACTTCCTTTAATTGGCAAACTATAGGAGTTTTGAATGGTTGTTGAAGTCACGAGGCACATTAAGCGTCCTGTTGAGCGGGAGCTTTGGGCTCGCGCAGCTGCTCGTTGTCAGTTTAGCGGGTGTAATAAATTGTTATACAAATCAGCTGTGACCCAGGAATCGGTCAATGTCTCTCAAAATGCTCATATTTACGCATTTTCTGAGAATGGGCCTCGTGGTTGGGGACTCTTTAAAACTAAGCCAACCAGCTTGAATGACGTCAGCAACCTCATGTTGATGTGCTATGACTGTCACAAAAAAATTGATCAGAAAGGCAGCGAAGATAGGTATCCAGCCGATCTCTTGATTAGTTGGAAAATGCAGCATGAGCAACGTATAGAAATCCTCACAGGCATTGATCCTGATCGCAAATCAAATGTTGTTTTATATGGTGCCAATATTGGAACTGAAAGATCACCGATTAATTATCACGGTTGTGTTGAGGCAATGTTTCCGAATTGGTATCCGGCAACTGAAAAGCCAGTGACACTATCCATGGTATCAGAGCTGAAGGATCACTCTGAACAATTTTGGCAAGCAGAGTCGCAACACCTAACGAAGCGTTTTCAAAGTAAAATTTCATCAATCATCGAAGAGGATTCTTGTAAGCATTTTTCATTGTTCGCGTTAGCTCCTCAACCATTGTTAATAAAACTTGGCGCTTTGCTCACCGACAAAATTGACGTCGAGACTTATCAGCTGCATCGAGAGCCTAAAGGCTGGTTTTGGCAAGACTGTTCAGATGATTTTGAGTACATCATCAACAGACCTCAAAATATGGAGGGAAAGCCAGCCTTGGTACTTTCTTTGAGTGACCATGTGTCGCATGAGCGAATTACTCGGGTTATAGGGCCAGATACATCGATTTGGGAAGTGACTATCAAGCAGCCTCATAATGATTTCATGCAGTCAAAGCAGCAGCTCTCCTTGTTCAGAAAGTGCATAAGAAAGCTGATTGTTGAAATCAAAAATACACACGGGGATGCGACGCCACTGCAAATTTTTCCTGTGATGCCAGTATCGTGTGCCGTCGAATTAGGACAGGCCAGAATGCCTAAGGCTGATATGCCATGGCTTATTTATGACCACGACATAAAAACACAACAATTTGTAATGGCAATCGAGCTTCGAGGAGATCTATATGAGTAATAGCAAAAGTAACGATGTTCTAAACACAATTCTCGAAAAAATTGAGCTACCTGATAGTGCTTATGAAAAGGCTGAAAAACGCTATAAGGATCTAGGTGATTGGTTACATCGCCCAGAGTCAACATGTGTGAATTTTGATCCCCACGTGTTTTCTCAAGGTTCCTTTCGTCTAGGTACGGCGATTAGGCCCGATTCAGAAGAACAGTATGACCTAGACATGGGGTGCAATCTACGGCGTGGCCTGGATAAAACGTCTATCACTCAAAAGGAATTAAAGCACCTAGTCGGTCATGAATTAGAGCTTTATCGAAACGCCAGAGGCATTAAGGAAGAGCTAGCCGAGAAGAAACGCTGTTGGCGCTTAGAGTATGCCGATGGGCTTAGCTTTCACATGGACATAGTTCCGTGTGTGCCAGAGAGTGATACAGGAAGAGGCCTTTTGAAAAAGCGGATGGTCGAAAACTCTAAGTTTGATGAAAACTTGGCTCAAAACGTGTCTCAGCTTGCAGTTTCGATTACCGACAACACAGATTTCACTTATGCAGTTGTGAATGAAAACTGGCGTATCAGCAATCCTGAAGGATATGCTCGATGGTTTGAAACGCGCATGAAGGCGGCACGGTTAGTAATAAACGAACGTGAAATGCGATTTAAAGCCAGTATAGATAGTCTGCCATATTATCAATGGAAGACACCCTTACAGCAGGTTATCCAATTATTGAAGCGTCATCGTGACACTATATTTAAAAACAATGAGGATAGTAAACCAATATCGGTAATCATCACTACATTGGCGGCTAAATCATATAAAGGTGAAAGTGATTTGGCTTCAGCGTTGAATACTGTGCTCTCCGAGATGGATGAGCATATTTCTGCACAAGCGCCAATGATTCCGAACCCAGTCAACCCAGCCGAAGATTTTGCAGACAAGTGGTATGACGAAAAATCTGCTCAATATCGATTGCAAGAAAACTTTTATAAATGGCTGTATCAAGCTAGAGCTGACTTTAGTGCTCTTTGCTCAAGTGATGATACGCAACGGATAGTCAATGCGGCGCAAAATGGTTTGGATCTGAAGCTTGATTCAAGTTCGGTAGCAAGTCTCTTGGGTATTCCTGCGGTGATAACAAAACCAACGTTCGCAATTCAATCATCTGATCCAAAGCCATGGTTTAAGCAATAGATGAAGAACTGGAAGGCTGTAGGCCTAGAGGCTTTTCTCTCGGCCTATCCGAACATTAGATTGGTATATGTCCATGCAGATAAGATTGAGTTGCAGGGAGAGTATCAGTTAAAAGCACAGCTAGCTGGAAGTCGGTTTATTGAGCGAACATTTTCTCTAAGGATTGTATGCCCTAGTGATTATCCTAGGGCTTTGCCAGTGGTGTTTGATACAGCTGGTTACTTTCCTCGTACGCAGGACTTCCATACTTACTCTGATGGATCATTTTGTCTTGGCTCAGACCTGAGAATTAAGTCAATTCTAAAAATCGACTCGTCATTGACAAGCTTTTTCGAAAAGATTGTTGTCAGGTTTCTTTATTCGGTATCCCATAGGGTTGAATTTGGCAGCTTTCCCTATGGCGAACTTGACCATGGTGAGAAAGGCCTGATTGATGATTATTCTCAGTTGTTCAGTGTCAATGGTAAAGCTTCAGTTCTACGAGCTCTGAAAGCGTTAGGTTTGCGCAAGCGCGAGGCAAATAAATTACCTTGTCCATGCGCTTGCGGTGATCGTCTTGGCTCATGTAACTATCGGTTTATCTTGAACGAGTTTCGTCAAGTTGAGTGTCGCCAATGGTTTCGAGATCACCTACAAAAAGCTTTTACACCGATTGATAAGCCCAAATAGAGAGTTGTCAAAACGTGTTGATTGATGGCAGCGCTTTAAAGACCCATCTCACATGTCTGTATGGTAGCTGTACAGATTGGCGATATGGCTGTTTACATGGCGGAGAGATACCATGAAGCTTGAAAAATACAATAGAAGTATTGTCTCCAACCTTTTCGCCCCTTCTAAAAAAGGGGCGAAACCCCAAATTGCACATCAAGTTAACGAGGGTTTAGGTGAGTCAGCCAATACTGAATTCTTATAATCAAATCATTTTGCATACGATTGAGCAGGCGCTTGCTCTATCCGTTGATGCAAAGAACGAAAATGTTATTGCTGGCTTTTGCCAGTTACAAGGCCCAACAGGTGGTGGCAAAAGTAGTTCTCTTTATCGTAGCCCAGACGGGAAAACTCCGGCGAGCCTTGAATTTATAAAATCCAAAGGGTTGCAGGCTATATTGGTCACCCATCGCTGGAACATCCTGCATGACATTTATGAAAGTGCCACGAGTGCAAAAGACAGTTCAGGTAACCCACTGCTCGTTAGTATTCTTTATGCTCAGGATGAAACTGTTGTTAGTGCGGTTTCGCAACGGGCGCTGCCACATGAACAAGGGATTCAAAAATCCGACTTGCCCTGTCCTTATAAGGCCATTGATGACATTCATGGCTTAGGAGCGTTTCGTTCTAATGCTGATAAAGAGGCGCTCGTTCGTGCTTGCCACAACGTTTCAGCCATTGCCCGTAATGTTGAGTACAAAAAGAAAAATCCTGATTCGATGGGCGTTTTACTCGAACGAGAAGAGCAGGAACTAAGAAAACAGTGTGGGTTTGTCGAGCGCACGCTACTTGGGTGTATGTCGTCCTTAGATAATGCTGTGAAGTATGCCAGTAAGCACCATGGCAAGACGCATGAACTCACGGAGCAAGCAAAAGAAAGGCTTCGTTTATATAGAGAAAATAAATGGGTGCGTCGAATTTTCCCAGCGATTGTCTGGCACGATGATAAACAGCATTTGCTAGTGTTAACGACGCAGAAGCTATTCGCTTCCTTTTACGATGGTAAGCAGAAAGTCAGAATGTCGAGCGGACAACTGGCCGGTAAAGTGATATTTGTTGATGAGTTTGATTACCAGGCCGACATTTTACAAACACTACTCGCACAGTCTCAAATGGTGCAAGAGCCGCCTGAGTGTATTGGTCAATTACTTGAAGGGGGTAAGCGCTTATTAGCGCGAA
The DNA here is from genome assembly GCA_014859465.1 of Methyloprofundus sp. Taxonomy (GTDB): domain Bacteria; phylum Pseudomonadota; class Gammaproteobacteria; order Methylococcales; family Methylomonadaceae; genus Methyloprofundus. The sequence goes on along the minus strand of JACUUF010000025.1, from coordinate 9,994 downwards.
TGCAGTTTGTTACTGCTGAACCAATACCTGAGCTTTACAGGGAGCTTAAACAGCTTATTGCTGAGTTGGAGGAGGATTTGACTAGCAAAGGTGTCGATCTGAATCAGTCTAGGGCGCTGGTAATGCCTTTAAAACAGTATGAATCCGGTGTCCCGTTTGAAAAGAAATACCTGTTTCGCTCAGATCACTTAGTAACCAGTGAGCCGTTGCAGTTACAGCAAAAACCTCATGGCTTTGAAGTGAGAAGTTATGATGAAAGCAATGATGTATCGGTTGATGTTGGTGTTTTTTTACGTGTGATGGAGAAATACATCAGACGCTTCAGTTTGCTGTTGTCGCAGTTCACAACCGATGAGTCCGAAGCCTATGAGTATCTCGTTCGGCTAAACCGATTGCTGTTTGATCCTGCGAATGATTATCGACCATCCTACTACAGCACAGCGTTACCCAGTTTATCTCTGTTCTCTTTGCCTCGCACTAGCTTGCCTGAGTTAGAAGCGCTAAGTAGATCAAACCGATTACCTAATACTCAGACGAATATGTTTGGCCTAACAACCTGGCTATTAACCACTGATGAAGCTGAAGCGGATATTGACCCTTTGAGGATCAAGATTAAACGCGCACTATTGCCGACAACACCTGAAGGGCTAATGGTTTCGTTATCGAGTCGAAACCTCGTTTTTGCACTATCCGCAACCTCTTATATCGAAAGGGGGATTGGTCATTTCGATATACGCTGGATTGAAAGCGCTTTGCGTTACGTGGCTCAGGCCCGCAATCCACAATGTACCGAGAGTTTTCTGGGCGATAGCTTTGAGCAGCGCCCCGAAGATTGGTTTAAGAAGCCGATTCCATATTTACAAACTGACGAAGATAAACAGTTACAAATGGCGGTGATCCGCTCGTTGGTTAAAGATAAATCTGAAAAGCGTCGCTCGACACTGAAAACCACAATTCACGACTTTGATGATGCTATCAATGATCCAGTTTTTCAGGAGGCAAAACTGCATCTAGATGCTGCTTTTTTTGAGGCTGAGCACTCAGACTACAAGTATGAATACCGGCAGTCTGTGTTGTTTAAATTACTGCACGTTCTGCAGTTGGCAGCGAATGAGCCACAACATACAGGGCACCTGGCCTTTGTTAACTCAGTCAAATATCTTCGGAAGTGGTTGATAAGTGATACCGCAGAAAACAGCAGAATGAGCGCTGATTGGCTTGAAATGGAGCGTTTAACCACTGGCGTATTGTCTTCTTTTAACGATGTGTTTATTCCTTTGGCTGTTAACGGTAAGCCCATGATGATTTGCTTACTCAATGCTGAAGCACAAAAGCGAGAAGGATTTGAGCACGCCTATCAAGCGGCGTTCGACTCTGGCCGAACCGTAGTGGTAATGACACAAACCGCATCCGCTACCAATGGCATTAATTTGGATTACTCCTTGCCTAACTCTCAAGGGCAGATGGATCTTACGTCGCTGTTTATTATTGAAAGTAAGCACTTTTACTTTTCACCATGGGATAGCAATGACGCTGATGATGAAATGTCGCATGCTGGCTTTCAGCTCAGAAACTTAGAAAAATTAGTCAGGCGTTCAGAGTTTTCACGTAAGCAGCAACGGCAATTCATTATGCCGTTAATGAATAACTCAGTCGCTAAAATCCAGGAGCTAAACAAGCTCTATAAAGCGACAAATGACTACGTTAAGAATATTGCCGCTGACGTGCAGCAGCAAGTTGGTCGTATTGAACGTGCTTGGACGCATGTGCCGAATGTAGCCATTCATTTAAGCGATGATGTAGCAGGCCATCTTCGTAACTACGGCCAATTAACCGTTTGTACTAACAACCGAAATTGGGTTTCAAACCTTAATAATCAGCTGATTGATGATCTTACTCATTCCGAAGATGCAACGATTTCCAACTTTCTTGCCCTGTTGAAAACACGATCCCAAGATGGCTCCGACGCAGTAGACATTATTGATAACAAGTTAGTTTCCGCTATCCGAGATGCACGACAAGGTAAGGGATGTATTGAAGACATTTCAGTGCTTTGGCATGAACTAGGCCGCGCTGTATTGCAGCATGATCTCCAATGGATGCCGCATAACAATACGTTTGGCATTACTGAGCCTTTGTGTCGTTGGGCGTGCTTTGAACGACCCGAGGAATCAAAGGTTACTGGTGAAATATGGTACGACCCAAAAAGTTGGCAGTTCTTTGCGAAGCGAGCAGCCGGATTAATTAAATATAACCCACAGACGCTTTATGAGGTTGTTAATCGGCAGCCTGCTATTTCGGATTGGTTTAATCGTAAAGGTTTTCGTACGTCGTTTCAGCCGTTTGCCAACGACATTGAAGAGCAATTTGCATTTCATCCCGTTGTGATTCAGCGAATTTTACAAGGGCGTATTGGTGAGGAAGGTATTCGCGCACTGCTGAGTGACAAGCAGCTAGTCACTAAACAAGACGTCTACAACCATGAGCTGTTTGAACTATATGATTTTGAGATAGCCAACGCGGATGTTTTTGTTGATGCTAAATTTTGGTCTATAGCTGCTCTGGAACAGTCGGATGAGGGCTTTGAACAATGGCTTTCTTCTGGCAAACATCCTGAATTTGCACCTTTGGGATTAATTAAAAAACTGGAAAAGATCCGCCAAATCCGTGGTGGAAATGCCATTTTGGTAATCGCAAATCTATTGACGGGTGAAGATTGTTCCTTATCGGGTTTTTCTGAAATGTTGGAACCAGTAAAAGTTGAGAACGCTTCAATCCTGTTTCTACCAGGTTGTTTGGTGAGCGATGGATATCAAATGACCTCAGGTTTTAAGTGGTTTTCGAAAATAGTTTGGCAGCGTATGAGGGAGCAAGGTTAATGAATAACAATAAAGATTTGAGGAAGTTGCCTCTGTCTCACTTGGTTTACCTCAATAGCGAGGTTGATGCAGATAAAGCCAACAAATTTGTGGTTTATCACTATCCACTTCTCAATAACAACTATCAGTGGAAAGAGAAGAAAAAAGCCTGGGAAGAGCGAATTGATGCTGAGTTGGACAGCAGGCAGTTTGCCTATTTAATGAAAACAAATGGTAATCAGTTTGGTCTTTATGTGGCTTTGCAAAGTTCAAGTGATATTCCCCCGCCTATTGTAGACGCTGAGTTGCAACCTATTACTCCGGTTCGAGTTGAATATTCACCGGTGTTAAATCCTGTGTGGATTCGACTAATGATGCGATCATTGCGGGCTTTTGGCGGTCATTGTAAAGGCGCTTACAGTTTAGGTTGTCCGTTATTGAAAGTAGATAGCTGGGCTGGCGGTGTCAATGCGATCAGCCTTGATTGTAGAACTCAGCAGTTAAAAGATGGAAATACCACTGAGATTGCTCTGTTCTATACCAATGTTCCATTAAGACCGTTATCTAATGACGATGATATAGATCGCACTAAGAAGCCTCTATGGGTCTATGACAAAAATAAGGTTCTCGTCAGGTGGTATCCTGGCCATGAAAGAAAACCGAGAGGTACACTGTTTAAGGAAATAAAAAAGAGTAAAAACTCTCGTAAACAACGACCATTTCTGGATCTTTCTACACCAGCTAGATTTGAGCAAAGTTGGCCTATGGTGTTAAAACCAGTGCAAGATGCGTTTATCCTTTTTGCGCGTGACTATGGCTTTGAACTTTCAGCTAAAACATTAAATCTTCAACCACTGACGTTGAAAACAAAGCATAAAGCCAATAAGGCTAAGTCATCTTTCCCAAGCATCGAGATATCCGGTGAAATCAAGGTTATAGATCTAAGAGTTAATGCCGTTGTTGCTTGTGATGAAATTTTAGACTTATTTAAATCGCTAATTGCACAGAAAGGAGTTTCTGTTTCGTGGGATTTGCTAGAGGGCATTGGACCAAATGAGTTTGAACAGGTAAAGCTTGACCGTTCAGATCGTGTTTTGATTCTGCTAGATCAGGAAAAAGGTATTGCAGATGATCGTTATCCACTAACGAAGTCGTTAGTTGGACGGTGTGCAGTTCAACATATCAACATTAATCCTCATGATGTAACGGGAGACTCAGTCGAAAAAGGGGTGTTAATCGAGTCAAAAAGAGACGATGACCCGATAAAACTATACGTTGCACCAGACGGTGGATATTACGCTTACAGTTACGACTTATTAGATACCAAGGCTTACAAAGAAGCGATTATTAGAAAGCTTGAAGTGGTTCTTAAAGAGTTAGAGGTCAAGCGTTTACTGATTGATTCTGGCAGGCCTATTTCTCAAGTCTTGCCATTGCAACGCGCCTGTTTAAACGAATCAACCATTGTCATTACTGATGGTTATTTGTTTACGGTTTCAAACGACAGACCGGTTTTGATCCCCTTCGATCCCACTGATTCTGGTATGACTTTGAAAACAAATGAGTACCTCGCCAATTTCGAAACATCCGTACATGATTTGATCACTTTGATGAATGAGAATTGGCCCTATAGTTATCGTCAGAATGTCCTAATAGATTACTACGGTACTGAAGTTGATAAACAACGACAATTTGCGGCAAGAATTACGCTTGTTTTGAGTAAGGATAAGGACGCACAAGTGTCAATCATGATGCAAGATCCATCATATGACCAAACGAATGTATTGCCACTGGGTATGGAAGATGCGTTTTCAGATTTAACCAAGAAACAGAAGCCTTATCCGTTGACGGATTGGATGCTGCCAGATAGTGAAGTATTGCTCAATATTGTCAAAGAATTGAGTGATGATGGCGTGTTATCCAGCCAAAAGGCAACAATGCGATTTGAAAGTGAGTTGCCCGAATTAGTTGAATTATGGCAAGAACAATTAGTTTCGCTTCATCAGCAAAATGAAACGAAGGTGACTTACTATCAGGTGAAAAAAGAGGTTATTCAGCGTTGGTTAGATAAGCGAGGAAAGAAAAAAGACACTTCAATCAGTGGTAGTTTAGATACCTTGTTATCCCGATACTTCGATAAGCCTTTAAACGATATCAAACGCTGGATGAGTAACATACCTGGCATTCAACGCATATGGTACGACAAGGAAAAGGGATATTTTGTTGTTGGTGGATTAACTTCTCCAAAAGCTCAGTTAATGAGACAGCCGAGCATCCGACAATGGCATACCTTACAAGGTCGATTGGATGTTGACCTACTGGTAGATTTACTCGATGTAGATTGGGTTCGTATGAATCAGCTCGCTGGTAACCCCTGCGTAACAACACTAATCAAACGATGGAAAGAGATTAATCTCGGCTCAAAAGATGCGGTTTTGCAAAGATGAGCAGCTATCAAAAACAAAGACGATCAATATGCTCAACAGATCGGGTTTTTTGCAGCCGGTCTCAGAATGGTCTCAATTTGGTCTCAGCCATGATTTCAGCTGATTTGGGTCGCAAGGAGAAGATGTCAAAACGGATGGCCCGCCCGAGAGGATTCGAACCTCTGACCTCGCCCTCCGGAGGGGCGCACTCTATCCAGCTGAGCTACGGGCGGCTATTGTCTAGTGTACTTGAAACTAGCTGCGCGCATTGTATACGCTTTTTGTTTGCAGCTCTACTGCCTGTGTTTAAGGCGTATTGGTAATGGTTTTTTGATTGCGGGTCATTAATTTACTCAAGCATAGAAAATAATTGAATCGATAGTGGTTGGTAGTATGGTTTGAAAGCAGTTGGCCCCTTATGATCGCTACTTCACATCAGTTTTTATTGTGTGATTGCTGCCCTCCGGAGGCAAAGGTCAGAGGTTCGAATCCTCTCGGGCGGGCCATTCTAGTAGTATCTCCCGCGATAGTGACCGCTAACTTATTCGGTCTTCAGCCTAAATTGAAACCACGTTTGTTGTTTGGTTTATATTTCAAACGGTCTTTTTTGATTGCTGCTCTTCTTGCTTGTCACCTTCGGCAATGCTTGCCAGTGGGTTGTGTAACTGGGTGACAGGTAGTTGCGGTTCATCGCCCACGCATTCCCCGTGCCTTGGCTGGCGAAAAATACCCGACCGCGCTGATGTTGGTTGATGCAATCCAGCGTGTGCATCAAGCGTGCGCTGCGGGGGTTGCTGTTCGGTTGAATGAATAAGTCGGGCTGTGTCACGCCACGGTCGTAAAAATCACTGAGGGTAATGCCCGCTTTGGCGTAGCGGTAACCCTCTTTCCAAATGCCTTGCAACAAACGCCCCGCGGCGTGCAGTAATACGCGCGTATCGTCGGTTGGGTAATCCAGCCGCAGGCTGGCGCTGTTGCTGTAGCGTGGGTCGTTGGGGTTAAACAGCCCTGTGCGAATGTACACACTGAGCCGCTGGCAGTGCTGCTGTTCATGGCGTAGCTTCTCGGCCGCCCGCGCGACGTAGCTGTTGATGGCGGCGTGCATGTCGCTGTAGTGGGTAACACGCTGGCCAAAACTGCGGCTGCATAAAATTTGCTGCTTGGTGGGCGTGATGTCCTCCAACGGCAAGCAACTTTCGCCGTTGAGCTCGCGTACGGTGCGCTCTAGCACCACTGAAAACCTGCGCCGAATGTCTTTCGGATTCTGCTCTGCTAATTGCAAGGCGGTGGTAATGCCAAGCGCGTTCAGCCTTTCGCTGAGTTTGCGCCCTACGCCCCAAACCTCACTCACCGGCATCAGGCTAAGCAGCTTTTTTTGACGAGCTGGATCGGTCAAATCCACCACGCCCCGCGTGGCGGGGTATTGCTTGGCGGCATGATTGGCCAGCTTGGCCAGCGTTTTACTCGGCGCGATCCCCACACACACGGTCATGCCGACGTGTTGTTGTACGGTGGCACGAACGTGTAAACCGAATTCGGTTAAACCCACCGCATTGGCGACGCCGGTTAAATCCAAAAAAGCCTCATCAATGGAATACACCTCAACCGCCGGTGCCAGCGATTCTAAGGTTTGCATAACGCGGTGAGAGATGTCGCCATACAGTGCGTAGTTGGATGAAAACACCTGAATACCGTGTTGCTGAATTTGCGCTTTAATTTTGTGTACTGGCACGCCCATCTTAATGCCGAGGGCTTTGGCTTCTTTCGAGCGCGCCACCACGCAACCGTCGTTATTCGACAGCACGATCAGCGGCGCATGGCGCAAGTCGGGACGAAACAGTTTTTCGCAGCTGGCGTAAAAGTTGTTGCAATCAACCAACGCGAACACACTCATTGGCGCAGTTTCCTGACCACGTTGGTCACCACGCCGAAAATTTCCAACACCATGTCGTCGCTCATGATCAGTGGAGAATACGCCGCATTGCAGGGCAATAAGCGAATAGGCGGCGGTGTTAAATGCAGCTGCTTGACCGTCATTTCGTACTCCAAATTGGCGATTACAATGTCGCCATGACGCGCCGTAAGCGAACGATCGACCACCAAAATATCATTCGGAAAAATACCCGCACCGGTCATCGACTCGCCCTCGACACGCACAAAAAACGTCGCGGCCGGATGACTGATGCACAGCTCATTCAGGTCGAGGGTTTGCTCTATGTGGTCTTGCGCTGGCGAAGGAAAACCCGCCGTAACGCGCTCGGTGTACAACGGCATCTGCCAAGTGATCGCAACAGGGCCGTCGATGGCGTTGCCAAGTAGAGTAATGCTCATGAAAATACAGATACCTAAAATACTGGTTATATATACAGTATATTTGTATTTTTCCGAAACACAATGCGCGTTAACACCCCCAGCGCCAAAATGCGCATGCACGAATTGCCAGCGACTCAATAAAAAACCGATTTAAAAACAAACACTTAGAAATATGAAAAAAGTGATAACGCGCAACGTGTAAAGAACGTAAAGAGCGCAAACGCGCATGCGCGTTTTAATCTTGAGAAAAAACACAACAAAGCGGGTTTTCGTAGTGCGAACAGTGGGTTAGACTCGGGAGCTAAACAAGGACGCAGGTGTGTAAGTGCGCAGGCGCATGAAGAAACTGTTATGTAATTTCGAGGAGTCGAGATGAAAGCGGAAGTGAAAGTTGTTAACCCCTTGAGGGGAATGTATGCAGCGGAGATTGATGGTTCAGGAGAATATGTGATTTTTGAGCTTTTAGACTCCAGTGAGCCGGAAATCGGCGATATCGTTTCTCACCCAGATTTTTACAGCATGGGTGGTGAGACATTTAAGAATATGACTCAACAATGTGAGATTGATGTATACGTCCAGAATGTCTGTGGGGCTGGCTTAGTCCGGCAGCAATGTATGTTGTAGGCCAAACACCGAAGGAGGCAGAGTATGGCGAGTAGTTATAAAGGTTTGTACGTTCAGCGCCTTAGCGATGGGACTATTCACAGTGTCCAAGTGGTTGATCCAGGTGGCAACTCGATCCCTCTCGATCCACGGACATACATTGATCGTGATGTGCAGCCGCCGATTGACGAATTGCCCGATCTAGAGGACTACCAGAAATCCAAGTAATACATAACAATCGCAGGCACGGCGACGGCTTTTCCGCTGCGGCTTCGCCTCCACTACAAAGCCGCGCGTGCTGCGGGCGTTAGATTTCCGTTGCCATAAAGGAGGTTGTTTTGACCAAAGAGATAAAAGTGTTATCAAAAGATGAAGTGGCAACTAGTGTCGATCAATTTACAGCGGGGTTGACGCAGTACCTCGGTGAGCTCGGATTACCTAATGAACATGTCCTAGTCCCTGTTCAAGAGCGCCAACGGGTGATTGCTAACGTGCCCGATGTGATTGAGTTGATCGATGCTAATTGGAAATCGACATCGATTTACCTGTCAAAATTTATTGCTGCCTGCGGGGCAGGATTGTTTGATGCTGCTCTCAACTTCATCTGGGACGAGACTGTTGTAAATCTTCGAAACAAAGTGGCTCGTTTTGATTTAGAGTACTTTTATGACAGTGTAGTAACAGATACCAAGCGCAGAGCAAAACTGAAAGATGAAGATGATCTTCAAAAAATCGAAGAGTGGGAGTTGATACGGGGCTGCCATCTAACAGGAATACTTTCTGATATTGGTTACAAGCACTTAGACTATATAAGGGATATGCGGAATTGGGCCAGCGCAGCGCACCCAAACCAAAATGATCTCACTGGCTTCCAGTTGATATCTTGGCTGGAAACTTGTATACGAGAGGTCATTGCAAAGGAGCCTGAAGGCCCCGTAATTGAGGTCAAGCGCTTTCTTAATAGTATTAGGAATACCACGCTCACTGAGCAGGATGCCCAGTATATTAGGGCAGGAATCGAGTATTTGCCTCCAGAGTTGGCAACTTCTGTACTCAGAACCTTATTTGGTATGTACACGACCAAAGATGCGGCAGTTCAGATTAAAAGCAATATAAAGCTGGTAGCTGGTTCAGCGTGGAGTGTTGCGCCGGATGAAGTTAAATACGAATGTGGCTTTAAATACGCGACATTTGCATCAAACGGGGAGGTAGATAGGAAAGAGGCTGCCAACGAGTTTCTTACAGTAGTGGGAGGGCTTCCCTTTCTTCCAAATGATACGCTTGCGCTAGAAATGGCTGACAAGATTGACAGCCTATTTTCCGCTCATACTGGATTTAATAATTTTCACAACGAGCCTGCTCACGCCCGAGCTCTTGATGCCTACGTTTCTTCTGCTGGGACGGTACCTGATGCCGTGAGGAAGTCTTATGTTAAGACGCTTGTAATGGCTCGAATTGGCAACGGTCATGGGTTATCAGACATGGCTGTTCCATATTACGAGCGATTGATAACGAAGTTTGGTGAGGCCGAGTTGCGAGAGGTAGCACTTCTTTTATCCGATAGGGAATTTTCATCTCGTGTTGGACTACGATCCTGTCTTTCAAATTTCAGGGCGTTGCTAGGGCGGTTGGCACCTCGAACTACTAATCAAGTGACTCAGCAGGCCTTTGCTCAGATACAAGGGGCTACTGATGCGCAAGTTCCGAATCTGGGCAAAGATAGTGCATATAAACGGCTTCTAGGGAGACTCTGAATAATTCCCGAAATCAGCGATAATACGGCCATCGTCAACC